>DAINOB010000033.1:0-13201 GCA_036735585.1 Cytophagales bacterium
AGGTAAAATTATTTATTTACGGTAGTTGAATAATTATATGGATACACATAACTTTGAATAAAATATTTAAACCTACCCTTTATGAAAACTAGTCTTTATCTAATCATGGCGGCTGTGATGATCTTTGTATTTAATGCATGCGAAGAAAAGAAAGATGATCCAAAGCCAAATAGCTCATCAGGAAATGGTGCGCAAAATAAAGTAGTCAACATTAAGGTAATTGACCGATATCGTGAACAACAAGGATCTGCGATTGTAAATGTAGACAGTTTATTGCCTGGGGCTATTGTGAGACTTTATAAGACAGAGTCAGATATGAATAACAACATATCTATTGGACAGAGCACTACCAATAATTCAGGCAATGCAAGTATAAACGCAGGCAATGCAGAGGGCGAATATTTTGTGAAGGCTTTTCATCCAAAAAATTCTGAAACGGCCTTTCAATTAATAACTTTTACGCCAAACACCACTTCCATTTTCTACGATATACGAATGCCTTTGTAGTATTTGATGAATAAAATTAAGGCCGCACTAGGGCGGCCTTTTCTATTATTCAGGATGATTAATTGAGTGTGTGCTTGGCAAGTGGATGGTGAAAGTGGTGCCAACACCAGGACTCGATTCCAGATGTATGGTGCCTTTTAGCTTTTCTACTACCTCTTTCACTATATATAGCCCAATACCAGAGCCTTCACTACCTTCTGTGGCTCTATAGAACATTTTGAAAACTTTGGCGTGGTGTTGCTTTTCTATTCCTTGTCCATTGTCTTCAATAATGATCTTAGCATTTTTTTCGTCAGCCTCTACACTGGCTTTGATGTAAGGCAAGGCTTGATCAAAATTGTGATACTTAAAGGCATTTGAAATAAGATTGATCAAAATCATTTCTAACCGCTTTGCATCGGAAACAAACGGCCTTTCTGTGGACTTAACCGAGATCTGAAGAGACAGCTTAGGATTAGGATTGAAAAAGGCTAAATCTTCAAATGCCGCTCTAAACAATGCATCAAAATCAATTGGTTCTGCCAAAACCTCTTGTCTGGCATTTTTTGAATAGCTGATAATATCTGTTATGAAGCCGTCTAATCTTTGAATGCTCTTTTCCATTAGATTCAAATAACTGGAAGTATTACCTTCCAACCTCATAAGGCTAATCAACCCCATAATGGATGTGAGGGGTGCTCTAAGATTGTGTGAAGCACTATATACAAATTTGTCTAGCTCAGCATTGATCTTTTCGAGCAAATCATTGGCCTCAGAAAGCTCTTCGTTTTTTAACAGCAAGCTCTTCATTGCTTGTTTTCTATCGGTAATGTTGGTGCCAATTTTCAACAACTGAAAGTCTCCATCAGAGGTAATCATAGGCTTATTGATAATATCGAAAAAGAGACTTTGCCCATTATGAAGAGGCAATCGTACTTCTTCCTTTCCTTCCCCAGCAAACGCATGTAAGGGCTTCGATATCCAAATCTTGCCAGTTGATGAATGAACGATATCTCTCAGCTCATCATGCGTTTTGCCTATTATTTGCTCTTGTTCTAACCCCAACAAGTCGCAAACTGACTTGCTCACTATTTTATATTTTCCCTCATCATCACTGAGACTGATCAAGTTTGGAGCTGTGTTTATTACTTCCTCTAATAAAGTCTTTTGGGCTTTCAACTGTAACTCTGATTGCTTTCTGAAAGTAATATCTTTTATAAAAAGGGTGATACCATTAGGCTTTCCCTTATTCACCACAGGGCTGTAGCTTATCTCCCAATAGAAAGTTTTGTTCTGATTGTTCGTTTTCTCTACAATAATGGTAAAAATCTCTCCTTTAAGGGCTCTAAGTGCATGCTGAGTAAATTCCTCTTTTTCAGTGGAGGAGAGATACTCAGTAAGCAAGTCTCCTTCCTTAAGATTTACTCCAAACTTTCGCTTGATATATGATTTGTAACTTTCGTTACAGACAATGATTCTATGATGCGTATCTACTGCTAAAATCAAATCCTCTGTATTGTTGATCAAGGATTCTATACGGCTCTTTTGCGTGATAATGGCCTCTTCGTGAGCCTTTTTGGCTGTGATATCGTAACTGAAAGTGACCAGTTCCACCAATTCGCCCTCAGGATTAACGATAGGCACAATGGTAGTGTCCAGCCAACAATCGTTACCAGAGTGATTCATAATGTGGATTTCCCCACTCCAGATATCTCCGCGCTTTATTTGGGCATATAACTTAATAAGTAATTTTGCGGACTCTGACTTTGCTAGGGAGTGCAGGCTTATCCCTTTGAGATGTGGACTTGAATATCCCGTAATGTCGCAAGCAATATCATTTGCCTTGAGTATGATGCCTTGAGTATCTAAAACCATCACCGCAGTACTAAGGTCTGAGGCACTTTTGATCACTGACAGCTCCATCATTGTTTCACTTAGAGCCCTTTCAGAAATTACTTTTGCTGTGCAATCCATCATGCTAATGGCAACAGCAAAAATGCTTTTGTTTTGATCGACAACAGGCTTGAACTCCAGATCTACGAACATGGACACATTTTCTGTGTGCTCTACTTCCCTCCGCTCCAAAACCTGATTTCCTTCAAAAGCTTTCTCAATGGATTGAAGAATGAAATCGTCTGGAATGGATTGATTAAAAAAACTCGTAACTCCTTGACCTATTTGATAATTGGCATTAGAAACTTGAGAAGCATACGCTTCTCCTGCTTTATTGCACCAAATAATATCTAAGCTTCTATTAACCAAAAGCATGGCTTCTTTGGCACTGTTATATAGTGCAGAAAGCATGGCTTGTGACTCTTCAATTTTTCTTTGATTTCTTACTCTATCTGTTGCGTCCCTCAGCACCAACATCACTTGATTTTTAAACAAAGGGGTAGCTCTTACTTCTAAAAATAAATCCTCCTCTAGGTGCTTTAATTCTACTGTGGACTTATTGGAAAAAGGGAAATCGCATAAATGAAGTAAATGCTCAATGGCAGCAGGTTCTAACATTAACGAGGCCAAGGATCGAAGAGCAAATGAATTTCCTTTCGGAAAAATCCAGTCTACTTTATGTGCATTTTGAATATCCACTACCAAACCTTTTGGGTTCACTATTAGGATGGTATCAGGCAGTGATTCGATAAGTGATCTCTGAACCTGCTCGCTCTTCTCTAAATTCTTTAAGATTTTGTTTTGTAGCTTTTCATTGATCTCAATCAGTTTGGTTTGTTCCCGATTTCGCTGCACAATTCGTGTAATATCTTTAACGAAAAGCGTAATTAATGTCCCCCCTTCAGAAACTTTAGCAGCTACTTTAACCCTGAGCAGAAAAGTTTGATTCGCTAGCTTATGTTCAAATTCAACTTTTGTAATCTCTTCTGTATCTAATGCCTTTTCTATAGCATCACAAAGTATGACGTATGCACGAGAGTCAAAAAGGTCTACCATCGTAATACCTTGTTGAAGCCTTAAGCTATCTCTAAGTTCACTAGCCTTACCATCAAAGACCTTTATTAGCTTTTGTTCTGAATCAAAATCCAAAACCAATTCATTTATGGTTCTAGAAAACCGCTCCATAAGCTCTAAAGCAGTAAACTGCCTATTAGCCTCTGTTGAGGTAAGGACAGAATGAACCGTGGTGTTAAAATTTGTTGGCAATAGAGATTCAGTCATTCGAAAATGTTCTAAGAACAAAAACCAGTTAATCTGATTTAACTTCTACTATTTGTTTGCTACACAAAGTTAGAGACAAGGGGAGGCTAGAATCTTGCTTTAAGAAAAGCGAAGATGCACATGTAAGGATTAGATGATTTTTCCAAACCCACATTGACACGCCAATCAGATTTCCGCTTATTGCGCGATACTTTCTAATTTGCAGGCCAAATAATATATCAATTGTAATCCATAATACTGATGGCCATATTGAGTGAGCAAGAGTTGCGTAGAAGAGAAGAAAGAGAAGAATTGATTCGCCTAGGGATTGACCCGTACCCTGCAGAACTTTATCCTGTGAATGTATCCGCTAAAGAAATAGCCGATAACTACGAAAAACAAAAATCTGATTACAAAAACATATCCATTGCCGGCAGATTGATGAGCCGAAGAATTATGGGCAATGCTTCTTTTGCAGAGTTACAGGACAGTACTGGACGTGTGCAAGTGTACATTCGAAGAGATGATATATGCCCTGAAGAGGATAAAACACTTTACAATACAGTTTTCAAAAAACTACTGGACATTGGTGATATTATAGGAGTGAAAGGCTATGTTTTTACCACCCAAACGGGAGAAATATCGATACATGTCACTGAACTAAAAGTGCTTACCAAGTCGCTCCGTCCTTTGCCTGTGGTAAAAGAAGTGGTGGATGAGGAGGGTAATAAAGTTGTGTATGATGCATTTTCTGATCCAGAGTTGCGGTATAGACAGCGTTATGTAGACTTGATCGTAAACCCGCAGGTAAAAGATACCTTTATCAAACGCTCTAAGCTGGTGCAAACCATGCGGGAATACCTCAATACCAAAGGATATTTGGAAGTAGAAACCCCTATTCTACAACCAATCTACGGAGGTGCCGCAGCGAGGCCTTTTAAAACACATCATAATACCTTGGATATGACCCTGTATCTGAGAATTGCCAATGAACTGTACCTCAAAAGGTTAATTGTGGGTGGATTTGATGGAGTGTACGAATTCTCCAAAGACTTTAGAAATGAAGGCATGAGCCGCTTTCACAATCCTGAATTTACACAGATCGAGCTCTATGTAGCCTTTAAAGACTACGATTGGATGATGGATCTGGTAGAAGAAATGGTGGAAAAAGTTGCCTTGGCGCTTCATGGAGATACTGAGGTGCAAGTAGGTGAACACCGCATTAACTTTCAGAGGCCTTGGAAAAGAATGACGATGTTTGAAGCCATTGCCCATTACACGGGCATTGACATTTCTGAAATGGACGAAACCGCTTTAAGAGAAACTGCCAGAAAACTACATGTGAAAGTAGATGACACCATGGGCAAGGGTAAGCTTATTGATGAAATATTTGGTGAGCACTGCGAACATAAGTTAATCCAGCCCACATTTATCACAGACTATCCTGTGGAGATGAGTCCCTTGGCCAAAAAACATAGAAGTAAAGAAGGCTTAGTGGAGCGTTTTGAAGCTATTTGTAATGGGAAAGAAATATGCAATTCATTTTCAGAACTTAATGATCCACTGGACCAACGCGCTCGATTTGAAGAACAGCTGGAGTTGGGAAAAAGAGGAGACGAAGAAGCCATGGTATTGGATGAAGATTTTTTACGTGCTCTAGAGTACGGTATGCCTCCAACTGCTGGTCTTGGAATTGGCATCGATCGCTTATCCATGATTATGACCAATTCTGCTTCCATACAGGATGTGTTATTCTTTCCGCAAATGAAGCCAGAAAAAAATACCAGCTTTCAAGCACAAGAATTAAAAGCTGCCGGTGTACCAGATGTTTGGTTGCCTTTGCTGGAAAAAATGGGAATAATCAACAAGGAGAATTTAAAAGCTGCAAATCCAAATAAGCTATTCAACGATCTATGTGGCATGAGAAAAAAATTGAAAATGGAAGTGCCCAATCCTACTGCCGATGAAGTGAAAAGCTGGCAACAATGATTCAAACATTGCAAGGAGGTTGGAATGGCTATGAGCTGATCGATTGTGGTGGAGGCGAGAAATTGGAGCGCTTTGGTAGCCATATTCTGGCAAGGCCTGAGCCACAAGCACTTTGGAGCAAATCTCTAGAAGAAGCAGAATGGGAAAGCCTAGCGCATGCTATTTTCAGGAAAAGCACCTCTGCTGACAAACAAGCAGAACGTGGCACTTGGGAGATCAAAAAAGGTGTGGCCGAACAATGGCAAGTGCTTTACGACCAAGGAACACTCAAGCTAACTTTTAGATTAGGATTAACCGCCTTTAAACATGTGGGGCTCTTTCCGGAGCAGGCTCTGCACTGGGAATACATCTACCAAAAGTTGCGATCTGATTTTCCTCCGAAGGCAAAGGTGTTGAATTTGTTTGCCTACACGGGAGCAGCATCTCTGGCTGCAAACGCTGCTGGTGCTGAAGTTACTCATCTGGATAGCGTAAAGCAGGTCATATCATGGAGCAGGGAAAACATGGAGCTTAGTGGTCAAGATCATATTCGCTGGGTGGTGGAGGATGCACTGAAATTTGTGCAACGTGAAGTAAGAAGAGGAAATACCTATCAAGGAATCATACTGGATCCTCCAGCCTATGGCCGTGGACCAGATGGTGAAAAGTGGGTGCTGGAAGAACACCTAATGTCGCTTTTAGAAAGTTGCAGCAAACTCCTAAGCGGATCTCCTTCTCTGCTCATCATGAATTTATATTCGCTGGGATTCTCAGCATTGATCGTGGAGAATTTATTGAAGGAATTTTTTCCAAGTGTTACAACTCCTGAAATTGGAGAATTATACCTTCAGGATAGAGGAGGCAGAAAACTTCCTCTAGGCACTTACGGTCGCTTTGTCAGGAACTGATAGTGCCTCCAAATCTGGCTTTACGCTTCTCTGAAATCTGACAAACAACAGCACTGCAGCAATGGTTAGCCCCAAAAGGAGTCCATACCAAATTCCAGCAGCTCCGGCATTTAACCAAAATCCAAAAATATAGCCTAAGGGTAAACCCAAAACCCAATATGCGATGAAGGTGATAAGTGTAGGAATTTTTACATCCTTCATGCCTCTGAGTGCACCTAATCCTACCACTTGCACGCCATCACTTAATTGAAATAATCCAGCTACCAATAAAAGTGCAGAGGCCAATACTTCCACTTGAGGATCATTAATATAAAAAGAGGGTAAAATTGATCGAAAAACAATGAAGCCTAGTGCGCATACACCCATAAATACGAACACCATACCGAAAGCACTATTGCCAGCTTCTCGCATCATGCGTGTATCTTTTTTGCCAGCTTCATAGCCCACTCGTACAGTAGCTGCGGCTGCCAAACCCGTAGCCAACATGTAAGTAACTGAGGCCATGTTGATTGCTATTTGATGTGCTGCTATAGCATTGGTGCTGATCCAACCCATCATGATAGTGGCAGATGCAAAAGCTGCAACTTCAAAAAACATCTGCATAGAGATGGGAAGCCCTATCTTAATCAGGGATTTTAGTTTTTGAAAATTGGGTAGTAACAAATAAGCTTCTTTCCAATAGCGCTCAAACTCTTTGAAGTATCGCACAAATAAGAACATTCCAAAAGCCATTACCACTCTGGATATCAACGTAGCAATACCGGCACCCACAATACCTAATGCGGGGAATCCCCATTTGCCAAAAATCAGTGCGTAATTCAGAAGCACATTTATCAGATTAGCAGCAATTGATATTACCATCGCCTCCTTGGTAAGAGAAAAGCCTTCTGCAAACTGCTTGAACGCTTGAAAAATCATCATTGGAATAAGAGATAGACCTAAAATGATGAGATACGGTCTTACCAAAACAATAACTTCTGAGGGCTGATGAAGCACAGACAGAAAAGAGGCTCCTACAATGATGACAACACATAGGAAAATAGAAAGTACCACATTAAGGAGCAGCGAATTGCCAAGCAGCCTTCCTACCCCAGAGGTTTGATCTGCGCCATGTGCTTGCGCCACCAGAGGTGTGAGACCATAGCTAAAGCCCAAGGCAACCACCATAATTACAGCAAATAAGCTGTTGGCAACTGAGGCAGCTGCTAGAGATACTGCACCTACTCGCCCAATCATCATCACATCAGCTACGCTTACCAATACATGGCTCAATTGATTTACAGAAACTGGATAGGCAAGTTTCCATGTCTTTGACCAATGGTAGGTCATCCTTCTGTTAAGTAATAGCATTTGGGGGCAGCTTAATAAAATACAGGAGGATAGGAATAAGGATCGTTTTCAGGTTCTTCTGGCTTTTCAGGCTGCTTGTCCTTGAATCGATAGAAAACGCTTAAAAACACAAATGGGGGCTTAATTTGGGATGGTATTCGTACGCCACTCGTTACTTTATGATCAGGAATCATAGGGGCTACACCCACTTCAGCAAACCACCGGCCACGTGCATCCACTTGATACCTGCCACTAACGGTGATTGAAGCGATACTTGCTACCTGCACATCTTGATCGAAATCATAATTGCCAGCATATCCTCCAATGATAAGAGCTGTTCTAGCCACTTGCACGCCCATAAATACACGCCCATTGATCTGATTTCCTTTATATGGAGGTCTGAAAAAATCAGGGCTGCTGCCTCCCGCCATGATGCCGAAAAACAATTTCTTGCTTAACATATACTCTACTCCTGCACCGAAACCGGTGATACTACTAATAGAAGCGGTAAAAAAAAGTTTTTGAGATACAGAATCAGAAGCCTTTGCTGAATCTTGTGCCCACAAGCCAGTCCCATAAAATCCAAAAAATAGTAAAACACAGAATTTCTTCATGAAAAACAGCTTCGAGCTTGCAATTTACCATTTAACGAGCAATAAGTCTTGACTTATACCATGCCCTTGAAAATTCAAAAGATGGACTCCAACCATAGGCTTGTAGTGTGAGTGCCTGCCAGCCAAACCATTGCTTCATAGAAGAGGCTTCGAAAAAACGATCATCGTCAGTAATTTTTGCCAACTCATATTCAGGCCTCAGGACATCCGCAAAGTCACTAATGCAGCAATGGGTTGAGGATTGTATGAGCTTTTTGGCCAATCTTCCTGGGGGTGTTTGTGTTAATTTACTTCTATCTACACTTGAATTAACATTTGCCAAGGCAAAATTTACAAAGCTTGCCAACAAGCCAGTTGCGGGATGGGTAGTATGTGCATGTAATAATTTAGAAGGTTCGAAACTGTACAACACATGCATTTTAATCCTGGATCTGGTGATGGCTACATTAAGTCTATTGGAGCCGCCCTCCCTGCTTAGCAATCCAAAGTTGAGACTGAACTTTCCTTCCCTGTCTAGTGCGTAGGCAGGTGAGATAATTATTACATCCGCTTCATCGCCTTGCACGTTCTCCAAATTTTTGACGAAGCTTCCAGAATTAAACTCTGCATTAATCTCTCCTATAACACTGATTATCAACTGCATTTGAGGATAATTGAAACTAATAACCCCTACCGAATAACCCAGTGATTGATACGCTATGAATAGATCTACAGCGCGTTTGGCTTCTGCTAGATTGGTTTGATTCTCCCAAATTCCAGACATTTTTTCCGCAACCAATGCTGTAGAACTATTCAAAAATGCCTGTGTTGACACAATAGGTTTTAACCTGCCCTCATAAAATTGTTGATTGGAGAAGGCAATGAGCTCAGGATACATACTTCTATAATGACCTCTAAGCATGTGCGTTTCAAGATGAAGTTCCATCAGATGAAGTAGACTGACCGATTGAAGTTCTGGATCATCTTCCTCCTCTTCCTCATATCTCACAGTATATAGATCATTAGGAGACAACTGCTGATGATCTCCGCAAACTACCAATTGCCTACTGCGGAATAAAGCAGGTAAAGCACGCTCTGCAAATAGTTGAGAACTTTCATCGATCAATATTAAGTCAAAGAGTGCCTCTAATGGCATAGCAGAAGATACTGATTCTGGACTCATAAGCCAACAGGGCACTAAATCGAAAATCTCCTGAGAGAAATGAGTCATCAACTTTCTAAGAGGCCATACCTGCTTCTTTTTTTGCAATTGCCTATCCAATTCGCGGTAGCTCACTCTGTTTTGCAGCCTATTATACTCCAATGCGGTGTAGGTTCTTTCCTTGAGTCTAATGCGAAGCAATTGGGCAGCTAACTCCTCTTTTCTCAATACTAAACTTTGTAAGGATTCTATATTGCTTTGAAAACCAAGTGTTTGAGGTTTAGCTAGAGAAGGAGAGAGATTTTCCAAATAGTCCAGCCAGGCCACTACCAATCCAGACCAGACTCGGTCTATGAATTGTGATTCCTGTTCTGAAACCAATTTGACTTTTACCAAATAAGTTGATAATCGGCTGTGGACCTTTCGAAGCTCTTCCAATACAATCTTAAAGTCTGTTAAGTCTTCATGATTTTGTCTTAGAAACAGTCTGGTTTTTTCGAGTTCATCAGGATTTAAAACATAAAACTCAATGACTTGCGGAACAAAAGACTTTTTGACGTGATGAAACCTTGTTTCTACTTTCTCAGCTGATATAAACCATTCTTTCCAATTTATAGGCACTTTGTTCATGCCAAATGCGGAAAGTAAGTCTTTAAGAATTCTTGCACGCTCAACCTCCCTTTCTAATTTTTGGGTCAGTGTCTCTGGGCTCCAATGTTCATCTATTTCTATACCAGCACTTTGTAAAACCTTGATTTGTTCAATGCCATTTAGAATAAAAGACTTGCATTCTTTAATTGAAGAAATATTATTTAAAAATGCCTTTCCAAATGTCTTATTAAGCTGAGCTTGCTCCTGAGTAAATTGGAACTTAAGATTCTTCAACCAACTTTCTTTGGATGTAACAGCCTTATTTAGTGCATCCAGAACTATTTTCTGACTCGCAAAATCCAGATCAACTACAGGTGCAGACCAGGTTTCTGATTTCACTTTCTCATAAAATGAACGAAGCTTCTCAAGGATTGAAAACAGGTCTTCTTCCAGGATTATACTTGCTACAGAAAGCGTGTTATCCTCTTCAAAAATCGCCCTATCAACCTTTAGCAAGACCTTTTCTGAGGATAAAGCAAAGTGTGAGAGTTGATAGGATTCAGAGAATTGTTCCCATAAGTGAATAAATGCCTCCAAATCATTCCAAACTGCCTGTAAATCAATATGTCGATCTTCATTCAACAAAGAGTCTAACCCTTGAGGGATATTTCTAAAGAACTCCTGATACCGCCACCATTTTTGAACCAAAGGCTTAATTGTCGTCCATTGATCCAGTTTGAGCTCAGGTACCAATTCAATTGCAGGCTGAACCAATTCAGGATCAATATCCTCTAGGTAAAGTTCCTGTGGAGCAATGCCTGCTTCTTTGGTTTGATACAATGCAGCCCTAAACGTTGAAAAAATATCCTCTAACTGATCTATTTGCATGCATACAGCGCTAAATTCTCTTTCGAGTGCAATGTTCTGATAGGTGTTATTTTCCTTTTGATAATATGGAATCGATGCTATTTGCTTGGAAATCTGTGCATAAACTGATTTCCTATCAGTAAGGTGGTCTGTGAGTAAGGTGGCAAAATCACCAATACCAAGACCTTGCATTTTCCTAGTAATTACCTCCAGCGCTACTCTTTTCTGAGCGATGATCAATACTTTTTTGCCCCGAGCTATAAAATCTGTGGCTAAAGCTGCTATCAATTGAGATTTGCCAGAGCCAGGTGGACCCTGAATTACCAAAGACTTTCCATTTCTTATTTCCTTAAAGCACTTTTCCTGACTATCGTCTAGCCGTATAGGTGTCAAAATAGAAGATTCATGAACGGAGGAACTATGTTCATTCATGAACCATGAGCCCAAAAAGTCTTCAAAGGAATCATAGGTGTGATTTCTTTGCCATTCTTTTAAGTCATGGGCCAAATGCCCTCCTAAGGGTTGAAAAATCCCCAAAATAGCATGTGAAACTAGTTTTAAAGAGGCTTCTTCTTCTAACACAGGCTTTTGCCAAGCAATCAATTGATCCTCAAAAAGCCGTGTAGTAAAATCTATCATAGCTCCCTGAGACTTGAGCCAGTGATACAAATCGGTCCGGAATTGGGTAATGTCATTATATGCTAATGGGAAGGAATCCTCTTCTGGATCACCGTTGGCACTGCTCCATTTGCCTAATGTTTTTAAAAGCAATTTTATGGCCTCGTTTAACTCTGGGCTTTCTATTGATTGCAGTACCCAAAACCCTGATTTCTGTTCCAAATTTACAGGCCAATACAGCAAGGGTGCATGTACATATCTACTATCATCTAGCTTGCCGCTCACCCAAGGCCAGGCCAAAAACAACCTACTTTGCCCTGTTTCTTCTCTCATCAAACGCTGAGTGCGCAGTATATGCATCAATTGAATGCTGAGTTGCTGTGATTCAGGATCTTTAGGATGGGCAATTGAGCAAAGTTGTACCCCTTTCTCTTCTTGTAGTATTCGTTTGAAAAGCTCAAAAGAAGACTGCCCTAGCTCGAAATTGAATTGTGTAAAATCTATGTGATGTGTCTTCCTCAGAGACTTCTGAAAAATGTGTTTGTTTCCTGTACTTAGGTCAATGAGTTTTTTTTGAAAGCCTGAAAACAATTTTTCCATCGAAGTACAAAACTACACTCAAAGACTGTAGAGTTGGACATAAAAAAAACCTCCTCTTTTTAAGAGAAGGCCAAATAACATATGCAGAAAAGTTACTTAGTTAGAACCAATCCAATTGCGTGCCTTGTCCTTGTCAGGAAAGTATTGAGAAACAAAATTTGCGCTCTCTACATTGCTCATGATCTGGTCTACGCTCATTTGATTGAAAACATCATCAGATACGATTACTCCCATCTTTGAGATACCTGCTCCAAGAGCCTTGGGAAACCACTCGGTATTAGACCAATTTTGATCTACATCATCGATAGCGCCTAGATTGGTGCAGTCGCCTATCCAATTCTTGCAGTGAGTACTTTGTACTACTTCAAGGCCTTTGTTCAGCGCCTCTCTAAATTCTGTAGAAGTGGGTGCCTGTTTCCAGTCAAAAATTACAGAGTCAATTGCTTTGTCATAAAAAACTGTGACTACCGTGTTGTCAAATTTGGTTTCCATTGCTTGTGTGTGTTTATATAGTTTTGAGTTTGATTAATTCTGTGATTTAAGCCAATGAATGGCATCTTGGGTACTTCCAAAGGTGCGCATAGTGAATCCAGCCTCTTGAAAGTTTTGTTCCATAGCTTCAGCCGACATTTGAGCAAAAACATCTGGAGATACCACATGAGCGAAAAATTTGAGACCACCGCCTAAAGCTCTTGGCATCCAGTCATTGGCTATCCAATCATTGGCCTCATCCCAGCTACCTTCTAATTTTTCATTGCTGTTGAGCATTTTCTTACAAGCTCCGTTCTGCTTGAGGAATAAATCAAGTCCTGCATTGGCAGCTTTTTTTACTTCATCCACGGTTACGTACCCTATCCAATCTGACATGATGAAGTTGCCATCTGCTTCTACATAAGTCTCATAGTAAACTCTTCCCAAGTCGTTTT
>DAINOB010000034.1:0-13139 GCA_036735585.1 Cytophagales bacterium
TCACTGCCAAAACATCGGCCATAGACAACATCAGAAAGTGCATAGAGTATGCAGGTTTGGAAATTGAAAACTTGATCTTAGAGCCTTTGGCAAGTTCGCTTTCTGTACTCACTGAAGAAGAGAAAGAAGCAGGTGTTGCTCTCATTGACATTGGAGGTGGCACAACGGATATCGCTATTTTTTATGACAACATCATTCGTCATACAGCGGTCATCCCGTTTGGTGGTAATGTAGTCACTGAAGATATCAAAGAAGGTTGTAATGTGATGCAAAATCAGGCGGAGCAACTAAAGGTAAAGTTTGGGATGGCAATAGCCGATGAAGCAGACGCAAACAAAGTCATTGTGATTGATGGCTTTAAAAATAGAGCACCAAAACATATTTCTGTTAAAAATTTGGCCTACATCATTGAAGCACGCATAGAAGAAATCATTGAATTGGCTTATACAGAAATCCTCAACTCTAGCTACTCCAAAAAGCTTTCAGCGGGAGTAGTAATCACAGGAGGTGGTTCTCAGCTTCAATTCCTCAAACAGAAATTTGAACATCAAACTGGATATGAAACACGCATTGGACTACCTAATGAACATCTAGGGAAATCCAAAGTAGAAGAAGTGAAAAGCGCGATGTACGCTACTTCAGTGGGTTTGGTACTTTCAGGATTCAGAGCACTCGATTACAGAGAAAATCAGTATGCAGAAATAAAGTCATTGCAGCCGGTCATCAAAAGACCAGGCATTAAAACCAATGCCGGAGATATATTCAATCGCATCATTGCCAAAACAAAGAGCATTCTAACCGATGACCTTGACGACAAACAAGGATATTGATCAATAGCCAACGATAAGCATTACGACCATGGAACTAGACAAAGGATATACTTTTAACTTACCAAAGTCTCACCAATCTATCATTAAAGTGATAGGCGTAGGGGGAGGAGGAAGCAACGCTGTAAACCACATGCACAACCAAGGCATCAAAGATGTTGAGTTCATTGTGGTGAATACTGATACTCAAGCCTTACAGAGCTCACCAGTACCCATTAAATTGCAAATAGGTGTAAACCTCACCGAAGGTTTGGGGGCTGGAGCCAATCCTGAGCGAGGACGAAATGCTGCACTCGAAAGCAGAGAAGAGATCAGGGACCTTTTGAGTCAAAATACAAAAATGGTTTTCATCACCGCTGGGATGGGTGGCGGTACTGGCACTGGAGCTGCGCCAGTCATTGCGAAAATAGCCAAGGATCTGGGTATTCTTACGGTGGGCATAGTGACTACGCCATTCGGCTGGGAAGGCAAAAAGAAAAAGGCTCAAGCAGATCTGGGTTTAGAAGAATTGAAAGCCAGTTGTGATACGGTAGTGACCATCCTCAACGACAGGCTATCAGAAATTTTCGGCCAGCTCACCCTTAGACAAGCATTTGCCCAAGCAGATAATGTGCTTACCACAGCAGCAAAGAGCATTGCAGAAATCATTACTGTTACCGCAGACGTAAATGTGGACTTTGAAGATGTAAAAACGGTCATGAAAGATTCTGGAGTAGCCGTAATGGGCTCCGCCAGTGTGAGTGGAGAGGATCGCGCGCTACGTGCGGCTGGAGAGGCGCTTACTTCACCTTTACTGAACAACACAGATATTCATGGTGCTCAAAAAATTCTTCTATCCATTATGTATGGAGATGAGGATGAGCTGCGCATGGATGAGCTTGACCAAATCACCAATTATATCGAAGAACGCACAGGTGGCGAAGCTGAAATCATCTTTGGATACGGATCAGATGCTTCACTAGGCAATCAAATCAGAGTCACCATGATTGCCACAGGATTTGATGCGGGGCATTCCCTTTCCAATCCAGAGAAAGTACACTTTGAATTGAGCTCTGGAAAACAAACTTCTTTGTTTCCATCTGCAGAAAAGCCCGTGCAAGGTCCAAAGCAAACCGATATTTTTTCTGAGACTCCGTCAAAATCAGAGCAAAGTAAAAATACCCCAACAGAAGATGAGAAGGAATATGTTTCCCTTAACGGCAAGTATGAAGTAACCTTTGTAGACAAGACTGATGGAGAAAGCACAACTCCCCCACCTCCGCCACAAAAAAGTGCTTCTCAGCAAGCAGACGATCTTAGAAACAAGCGTTTGAATATGACTAAGCAATACAGCGATCGTATAAAGAAACTCTACGCATTAAGTGAAAACAATGAAAACGCGCTAGAGGAACTGTACAAAAAGCCAGCATACATGCGCGCCAATGCTCCGCTGCAAGATACTCCAGATCCTAATGATCATGAGACTTCTCGCTACAATCTGAATGACGACAAAGGGCTACTTGGCAATAATAAATTCCTGCACGACAACGTAGACTGATTAGAATTCAATCAGTTGCTCTGCTTGTAAATGTAGGAGCTGCAAAAATGGAGGATGGCTTACACTCTGTTCCTTCATGTGCTCCTCAATTTTGTAAAGCTTCACCCGAGTGGCCAATACGTGCATCCCCAAATAATTAAAGATGTCATTGGCATGACTAAGCGCTAAGGCACCTCCCTGTATTCCAGATGATACTCCTACCATAGCAGCTTTCTTATTTTTAAAGGTAGATGGATACTTAAGCCCATCAACAAAGGCCTTAAAAACACCAGGGAAAGACCCATTGTATTCCGGAATGATGAACACATACTTCTGTGCCTCCTCTATCTTAGCCCTCATTTCATTAAATATTTCGTTTTTCCCAGCCTGATCATACAATGCAGTTGCAATGAAATCATTAGGCAAATCAACGAGATCAACAATCTCAGATGATTCGCCTTTTGAACGCAAAATCTCTGCATATTGATTGGCTATTAGCCTGCTTATGGATCCTTTTCTGTTGGTGGAGGATATGATGTGTATCATGTTAATGCTTATGCCTCTTCAAACTTGGTGAAACCTTTTTTGTTTTCCATGGCAACTCCTGTGAAGGTGAAAAGACGTGCAATGCCTCAACCCAATGGTTCGTTTGTGGAAAAATAAAACTTCAAATTGACCTCTATAGGTTTGCGCACCTACGTTCCGATTTGCACATTTGAGTATTACCTAAACATCAATTTAATACCCTTACCATGGCTTCGAAAAAAGAGAAAAAAGTTTTTGTTCTTGACACCTCTGTAATCATCTACGATCACAACAGTGTCAAGAATTTTGAAGAACACGATGTGGCCATCCCTATCACCGTTCTTGAGGAGCTCGATAATTTCAAAAAAGGAAACGATACCAAAAATTTTGAAGCCCGTGAGTTTATACGCTTTTTGGATGAACTTGCAGGCGATAGCCTTCTAAATGATTGGATTCCCCTTAATGGAAAGGGTAAGGGTAAACTAAAAGTATTAATGGACAGCTCCAGCACACTGGACGCTGAAAAAATATTTAGAGACAATAAAGCTGATCATAGAATCATCAATGCAGCTTTGCTTTTAAAAGAGCAAGTTCCTGAGCATCAAGTAATTCTTGTTACTAAAGACATTAATCTACGTCTGAAGGCCAAATCTTTGAAGCTCAAAGCAGAAGATTATGAAACAGGGAAGATAAAAGATCTAGGAAGCCTTTATACGGGCAAATCCATAGCTGAAGATGTGTCATCATCGGTAATCAATGCCATGTATGAGCACAATGCATGTGAGGTAAAGGAAGTGATGAAGAAAACTCCATTTCACAACCATTACTTTATCCTAAAAAGCGAAAAAAACTCTGTGTTGGCGTTTCACAACAGCCAAGAAAAGAGAATTGAAAAAGTAGAAAAGCGCGCGGTATATGGCGTAAAGCCTAGAAATGCTGAGCAGACTTTTGCTATTCATGCAGTCACCAATCCTGATATCAAGCTTGTAACTATACAAGGTGTGGCGGGAACAGGGAAGACACTGATAGCCCTTGCTGGTGCGCTAGAACAAAAAAAAGAATACAAGCAAATCTACTTGGCTAGACCCATTGTACCTCTCTCTAATAAAGATATTGGCTACCTACCCGGGGATATAAAATCAAAGCTGAACCCTTATATGGAGCCTCTTTGGGACAATTTAAAATTCATTCAAAATCAGTTTCCTGAGAATGATAAGGAATATCACCGAATCAACGATATGGTGAATTCGGAAAAACTTCTCATAACCCCGTTGGCATACATCAGAGGGCGAAGTTTATCTAATATATTCTTCATTGTAGATGAGGCGCAGAACCTAACACCCCACGAAGTAAAAACAATTATCACCAGAGCAGGGGAAAACACCAAGATTGTATTTACTGGGGATATCCATCAAATAGATACACCCTACTTGGATAGCCAGTCCAACGGCCTCTCCTACCTTATTGACAGGCTCAAGGATAATCCATTGTATGCACATATCACTTTAGAAAAAGGTGAGAGAAGTGAATTGGCCAATCTTGCTAATGAACTGTTGTGACGATTTTCAGAAATCTTTAAGTAAAAATTTCGAATTTATTCTGATTCTGAAAATAATTTTCTGAAAAATTTGGTAGCGGAGCACTTCTGCATTTATTTAGCCCTCGAAACTAAATAAAAACCAAATATTATATGGATAAGGAAAATAAGAGAGTAGCATTAGTTACAGGTGCCATTGGCGGACTAGGTACATCTATGTGCAGAAAACTAGCAGATGATGGCTACAGGGTAGTGGCCAACTACCGAAATCAAGAAAAAGCTGATCAATGGTTAAAAGAAGAAAGAAAAGCAGGATATGACTTCTATATGGCAAAAGCCGATGTAGCTGATTATGAAGACGTAGGAGCCATGATTGCCAAAGTAGAAGCAGAAGTAGGTCCGATTGATATTCTTGTAAATAATGCTGGAATTACAAGAGATGGGGTACTCCGTAAAATGACCCCTCAAGCATGGGATGAGGTCTTGCGATCTAACATGTATTCCGTATTCAACTGTAGTCGCCATGTGATCAATGGTATGCTGGACCGTGGTCATGGTAGAATCATTAATATCTCTTCAGTGAACGGACAACGTGGTCAGGTAGGTCAAACCAATTACTCCGCAGCGAAGGCAGGAATGCATGGATTCACCAAATCATTAGCAATGGAAGTGGCTAACAAAGGTATTACCGTAAATACCATCTCTCCTGGCTATATTATGACCGACATGGTTAAAGCCATTCCAGAAGAAATAATCAAGGAAAAAATACTTCCTGGGGTACCTATGGGTCGCTTGGGTGGTACAGAAGAAGTAGCCTATCTGGTATCTTTTTTAGCCTCAGATCAGGCAAGCTTCATTACAGGTGCCAATTATGCCATCAATGGGGGACAACACGTAGCTTAGGTTATTTTGCAAAACCCTTAATCAATTTTCAGGGTGTAAAGGGGCCACTCACCAAAGTTACTCTGGCATCTAATCCTAATCTTCCAGGATTGCTTGTACAGTATATCTCTACGGTGCTTTCTTTAAACCTAAGCTGCATAGGCACAGGAGGCAAAGCCAATGTATCGGCTAAGAAAACTGTAGGCAGCTTATGCCAACTTTCATTGGGTTTGATAGAGCGTTTGATACTTACATCTACAAGGCCTCGTGCTACTATATCGGCATTTAAGGAGGGGATAGTGAGTCTAATGATGTACTCATTTGTAATTGAATCCAGCACAAATGGTCTATTTGCAAATGTTTCCGTCTTCACATTTGCATTACCGGGTGCACCTTGGGGGCCTATTTCTTCATTGTTGATCACACAGGAAAAAAGGAGGAGTGATAAGGCAATCAGAACGGTAGCAAGTTTTATTTGCATGGTGGGATGTTAATTTTTTACTCAAAATAAATCAAAATCACCCAAAGTGTAGGTCAGTCATTGGCTGCCTTATCTTTTTGTATTTACCTTGCATTCGTCTTAATAGTATTATGCATTGTTTCATCACAGGGGGAGCTGGTTTTATTGGAAGCCATCTTGCAGATAAATTACTGGCATTAGGCCATACAGTTTGTGTTTTTGATAACTTTTCTACGGGTCAAAAAGCATTTATCCAACACAATTTAGATAATCCAGCGTACCGTTTCATTACAGGTGATGTACTTGATATAGAATTACTTCAAGATGCTATGCAAGGGGCTGATATTGTTTTTCATTTTCAAGCCAATGCTGATGTGCGAGGAGGAATTCACAACACCCATGTGGATTTGCAACAAAATACCCTTTGTACACATCAAGTCCTTGAGAGCATGAGAAGGTTAGGAATAAAAAAAATAGCCTTTGCCAGCTCTGCTACTGTGTATGGTGAGCCTGACATTTTTCCCACACCTGAGGATGCACATGCAAAGCAAACCTCCCTTTATGGTGCATCAAAAGCCGCCTCTGAAGACTTAATAGAGGCCTTCTGCGAATACTATGACATGCAAGGATTCATTTTCAGATTTGTTTCCTTCGTGGGACCCAGGTATACCCATGGCGTAGTTTTCGATTTTAGCAAAAAACTAATCCAAAATCCTCAAAGTCTTGAAATCCTTGGAGATGGAAATCAGAGAAAATCCTATTTGGATGTAGAGGATGGCGTGAATGCCATTATGACGGCTATTAATCAAGCCACCTCAAAAGTCAATATTTTTAATCTTGGTAATAAGGAATACCTCAACGTCACTGACCTTGCTGAGATCGTAATCAGGGAATGGGAGTTGAAAGATGTACGCATTCACTACACAGGCGGTAAGCGGGGTTGGCTGGGCGATTCGCCTTTTGTTCACCTAGATGTTAGCAGAATCATGAATCTTGGGTGGAAGCCTGCCTACAGTATAGAACAAGGTATAGTGAGGACAGTTAATTATCTAAAATCCAATCAAGAACTTCTTCGCACTCGTTCATAATTGGGGGCATTAGAGCTTTAATATCTCTTCTTTTTCGGTATCCCTTCCTTTGCCTAGTAGCACTCTGTATATATAATGCTCCAAAAGGCCGTATCCATAGCCATACAGCATGATTAATGAGGCATAAAGACTCAGAAAGCCCAAACTCAATGACTTATACAATTGGCTGGCATGTAATAAAATTAACACAACATAAAATAGCAGAAGTGAGGCCATCACTTTTCCTAAAAAGGAGTGCAAAAGAAAAGCAATTGGTATAGCTAAACTGTATATCAAAAAAAGTGAAGGGATCAGATGTACCCATTGAATCTGTCCTGGATGCCTGATATTCAAATCTACACGCCCTCTGCCATGCATGGTGAGTTGCTTGTTGAATTTCTTCAAATCCGATTTCCGCTTGTGAAATACAAATGCATCTTCGATCAAAGACATCCTATATCCTGCTTTTTGAATTCTTACACTTAACTCAATATCTTCTGCAACTTGTAGGGTACTAAAACCACCCGTTTGAGTAAAGACATCGCGTGAAATGCCCATATTGAATCCACGAAGCTGAAATTTTGAAATTTTCTTTTTCTTTCCCCTTATACCGCCTGTAGTCAAGAAAGAAGTCATAGCGTAATTAATAGCTTTCATTACAGGTGTAAAGTCCTCACGAGCTGCATCGGGTCCACCAAAGGCATCCACAGGATTGGATTGAAGAAAATGATCAACCCTTTCAAGGTAATGCGCAGGGGCAATCACATCCGAATCTAAAAAAATAAAATAATCTCCCTTGGCTACTTTACAGCCCTCATTTCTGGATTCGCTTGCCTTGTATCCTTTTTTATAAACGTATTGGATGTTGAGTTTTGAAGCATATCGAGCTGCTAAGAGACTTAATGCATCATCTGGACTGCCGTCAGAAATTACAGTTTCAAAGTCTTTAAATGTCTGGGTGCAAAGACTCTCCAGCAATTCCTCAAGCTCATCTGCCCGCTTATATACGGCTACAACAATTGAAAAACGCATTCTAAAGGCGTCCCTTAATCAAATAATCGTTTCTATGACTTGTCCGGGCTAGCATCTCCCCCAGAAAACCAGCCATAAACAACTGAACTCCTACAATCACAGCCACCAAAGCAAGAAAAAACAAAGGCTGCTCAGTAATCTGACGCTCTACGTAAGCCTTTGTAAAAACTAAAAAAAGCTTTTCACCTATCAACCAAAGCGTGATCAAAGTCCCCAATAAAAAAGAAAATAACCCAAGTGTGCCAAAAAAGTGCATCGGCCTTCTTCTGAATTTACTTACAAAAGTTATACTGAGCAGATCGAGGAAGCCAAACACAAATCGCTCAAGGCCAAATTTGGTAGTACCATACTTTCTGGGGCGATGTACCACCACTTTTTCGGTAATCTTATTAAATCCTGTCCATTTAGCTATCACGGGTATATAGCGGTGCATTTCTCCGTAAATGCTGATAGACTTCACCACTTTATGATCATACGCCTTCAAGCCACAATTGAAGTCATGTAGCTCAAGTTCAGAAATGTATCTTGTAGCTGCATTAAATAGCCTTGTTGGTATCGTTTTGCTGATAGGATCGTACCGTTTCTTTTTCCACCCGGAAACCAAGTCAAACCCTTGATCTTTGATCATATGGTAAAGCTCTGGTATTTCATCGGGGCTATCTTGCATGTCTGCATCCATGGTGATTACAACCTCACCAACACACTCTTTGAAACCAATACTTAGGGCGGCAGTTTTGCCATAATTTCTCCTAAAACTTATGCCCCTTATTTGTGGATGATGTGCCTTAAGTTCCTCTATTACTTGCCAACTGCGGTCTGTGCTTCCATCATCAATCAACAGTATTTCATAACTTTTACCCATGGCATTTATCACACGGTGAATCCATGCACACAGCTCGGGCAGCGACTCATCCTCATTGAAGAGTGGCACTACCACAGATATATCTATCTGTTCAGATTGCATCAATACTGTACCGGAGGATTTCTTTTAAGTATCAACCCTAGAATTAGTGAAACAATAAGACCAAGAATAAGTGTGCCAAAAACAGCATAAAAAAATATGGCTCCAGGGGAAAAAGAGAAGTCCATCATTTTTTCTGTCATTTCTAGTGCCTCATCTGTCATATCAGGATTCTCATATATTTTTTCCATTGCTTTCTCTTTTATCTTTTCAAGATATGAGGGGTCCAGCCAAATATATACAGCCGAGACCAATCCACTGATCGCACCGCCTATTCCGCTTGTGAGAGAGCCAATGCCAACCGCTTCACCGTAGGTAAGCGATTCATTTACACGTCTTACTTCCAGTAAAGCATAAATCAAAAGTCCTATGATAATCGCATAGCTGATATAAGAAATAGGATTGTCCTGTTCTATACCCAATAAAACTGTGATGATAAAAAAAGCTACCTGTGCAAGGCCTAGAATCAATCCAAATTTGATTGAAGCACGACTGATGGTGAGTTTGTTTTCCATAAGATTTAGGTTCTAAAGTATACTGACGCAATTATAGTAAATAAAATAAGCCACATTGCTCTAATCATAAGATGAGTGGTAGCTACTGAGTACAATTGGATGTTTTGAGCATCTTCAATGGCTTTTGTAAATCCTGTTTTTCCCAAAGCTTCCACTATCTCTGTTTTTTTAAGTTCCACTTTTTCTATCATGGTATTCCTTACCCGGTCAGGCAGCTCATCTAGCACATTCAAAGCTATAGTCGACCCTATCAAAACACTATATATGATGATGTAAGGAATTACCATCCAAAGCCCAGTTTTTATGGCTTGAATGAAAGATAAATTGGCCTTGAATTGATACTGTTTAACATAACGCATTCCATAAAACAGCAATACAATGCTTAACAGTAAGGTAAATATAGTAGTGCCTTCAAATGGGTTAAGGCCCGCAAAGTAACCCAGAATAAAAATGCCAGCGGAAACTAAAGAAGCCACAATACCAAATTGAAGGGCATCGGTATTCGACTTAATCATTCTTAGAAAATTTATTACCTAGGCAGGTGGCCAATATTCTACCCTTAAGCGGTTGGCCTAAAAAAGGATTGTTCTTTGATTTAGATTTTGAATCTGCAGAGTTGAGTATAAACTCTTCATGGGTATTAAATAAAGTGAAGTCACATCTTTCGCCAACTGACAGTTTCGGCAATGGCATATCTAAGATAATGCGAGGGTTACTGCTCAACTTTTCAACTAGTTTTTCTGGGCTAAGATTGCTGTATGTATTCAATACAGAAAAGGTGGTTTCTAATCCAGAAATTCCAAAATCTGCCAAATCAAACTCGAGATTCTTGGATTCATAATCCACTCCTTGATGATCAGAAACTACCACATCTATGGTGTTATCTTCAAGTCCGGTTTGTAAGGCCTCTATGTCCTTAGCTGTCCTAAATGGCGGATATACTTTTAAATTGGTATCAAAATCCAGAAGGTCCTGATCATTAAATGCAAGGTAATGTGCCGCGGTATCGCATGAAACCTGAAGCCCTTCTCGCTTTGCCAATCTTATGGCATTTACCGCCTCATGTGTGGAGATACACGAGAAATGAAGTTTACCTCCATAAGTTCTCAGTAAATCAATATCTCTTTTCACCATAAGATATTCTGATAATGATGGAATTCCTTTTAACCCGGTCATGGCACTTGTCTTGCCTTCGTGTATCAGTCCAAAGTCCTTGAACGAAAGGTCCTGAGGAAACTGAAATAGGGTTCCATTAAATTGTTGAAGATACTGTAGAAGCAAAATCACAGTATCAGCACGGTGAATACTAATGTTTCCATCACCAAAAGCCTTAAGCCCCAAATGAGCCAAATCCAAAAGATCGTTCATGTCTTTTCCTTTGAGATCCTTTGTGGCAGCTGGAATAGGAATGATTTTTACCGGATAATCAGTTTCGTATTGTAGCAAATAGTTTGTGCTCTCTTTCCCTTGAATGACTGGAGAAGTATTTGGCAATGCAAAAACGTGAGTAAATCCCCCCTTAGCAGCTGAAGCGCTGATACTTGACAAATCATCCCTATGATCATATCCTGGATCATTTGTCAAAGCGCGCAAATCAAACCAACCTGGAGAAATAAAAAATTTACCCGCCTTCAAGGTTGGAACATCCAATTTATTAATAGTGCCAATATCACTGATGAAACCTTCTTCTATGTAAACATCTATCTTTTCATACGCTTCCGGGTATCCTATAGGTTTTACGTCCTTGATTAGCAATTTCATAAGTCAGAATATCTTAATAAAATGATTTCAATCAATGAAAAAGAAAGAGATAAGAGTATCAAAATCGTTAACAATTTTAATGAGGCAACCTCACTATTTTGAGTTTTACCTATTTCCAACTCGGAAACAGAAACTTTAGGGTTGTTTTTATATATCTCTCTAAGTGATTCAGTGCTTAAGAAATCTATGGATGATTCTACATTCGATACATTGTAAGAAAAGTGTCCAATGGTATCCTGAGATCTTGTTAAAAAATAAGTTCCAGGCTTTACATACTCATCCGGAATGGAAAGAAGAACTCCAGAATTGCTAATACTTATCTGTGGGATAAATTTACCTGCATCATAGCTCACCATTAATTCGTCCGTACTATTTAATTGATTGGATAAACCATTCAAAATTATCTCATTGCTATTGCTGAAATAGGGGGTTTGTATCAGTCTTTGGTTGGATCTAAATATAAGCTCATATAAGGTCGGCAAAAAAAGGGAAGACTTATGCAGCGTAGAAAATGAATCGTTAAAAAAAGAATTGTATACAATAAGTTCTCCTTTGGATACTGAGTAAGAATTGATTATTGCCATTCCATCCCTTGCCTCCAATATTCTGATACCAGAAGCTAAATCAACAACTGGCTTAGCATAAACGAGTCCTGCATTACTGTTTTTATCCTCAAAAATATTTTCCAAAAGTTTTCTAGACTCCTTTGAAAAAACCACCTCATACTTTGGTAATCTAAGGCTATCTGTGGGCTGGGATTCCTTATGCGGAATCCCTATTTCGTTAAGTGCCCTAGAAAAGTCTTTCGATGAATCACCTTTCCCATCACCAGCAAAAAGCAAAACCTGCTTACCTTCCTCTAGTTGGCTCACTATATAAGAAGCGAGTTGCTTGCTTGCCAAAACCCCGGCATCAATTGCAATGATGTCATATCCTGCAGATTGGTTAAGCAACTGTCCAGAATTACTAGAGACAACATCAAACAAACCCTCATTTAGAAAAAGTCGATCTGTAACTTGATTGTTACCCGTTAGCATTAATATCTTAATCTTCTCAAAGCGATCAATAGAAAAATAAAAAGTATTGTCAAAATCTAGAGAGCTATCATCAAATTCTAATTTATAACGATTTATATACTTTGGATTATAATCAAGAACTAAAGTAAACTCTGTGTTTGAATTGGCTTTCAGATTGATACTAAAAGTATTCGACAAAATTTCTTGATGGAATACCCTGCAAGAAAAGTCAGTAATATCATCACTATATAAATTTCGTATAAATACTTTGCACGATACTTTTTGGTCCAAAACACTGAACTTGTCTAGAATTATTAATGAGTCTATAAAAATATTTCCTTCAATTGAGGATTCATTCTTTATCAAATAAATAGTGGTGCTGGAGTCTGTTTTATCAACCAGATTTTTCCACCAATTTGCTTTATTGCTAAAATCTGAGACCAGTATAAGATGATTAGTCTCAGGCGACTTTGAAGGTCTTTCTGAAGCAAATGAATGATCTAATTCGACTAAAAAATCTTTTATTACAGCCGTTGAGGATGAATTGACTCTGTGATCAGAGTGACTGGCATATAGAAACGCCAAAGAAGAGTTATCATTGCTCAACACTTCATTTACTACTCTTTTATTCTTTTCTAATATAGTCAGCCCTTCGCTTGCTTGGTATTCGGTATAAGCAGCATTGTCTACATATAAAGTTTTTGAACCAACAAACTGAGATAAAATACTGTCATTTTTATCCCTTAAATAAAGCCCACTAAAAAATAAAAGTATGCAAATGAGCAGAAACAATCGATTTAATAGAATGAGGAGTCTAAATGGTTTAAGCCGTTTAGTATTGATCTTCTTTAAATTATGAATAAGCCGGACATAGTTAAAGCTCTGCTTCTTATAGGATTGAAGATTGATGAAGTAAAGTAACAGTGGTACCAGCAGGGCTATTGAACCCAGTAAAAGAAGAGGATACCCAAATGAAATCATATTTGCATAAAAAAAGCCCTGTTAGTTAAATCAGGGCTTGAAGTTACAACATAATGTTG
>DAINOB010000035.1:0-13108 GCA_036735585.1 Cytophagales bacterium
AATCCATTACTTAGGTATATGCAGATATTGCTGTTTTTATTGTTGAATCTTTGGGCAGGAAGCTTCTCCCCCGCTACTCATGATTTCCATGCAGCATTAGCAACTGTAAAACAAAACGCTCAGGAAAATACTCTTGAAGTAACCATACGCTTGTTTACGGACGACTTAGAATTGGCTGTAAGTAATGCCTCGAAAAAGAAATTCCTATTGAATCAATCGGATAGAGTAGAGCCAGAAGTAGCAGAATATCTTGCCGGCAACTTTGCCATTTATGTACAAGGCCGATTGTTGCCATCTCAATTCCTAGGAAAGGAATTTGACAACGATGTTTGTTACATTTACTATCAAGCTACTTACAGCCAATTGAAGGGTGATCTATTGCTTGAATTTTCGACTTTGACAGAGGTGTTTGAAGACCAAAACAACCTGATGAACCTTACTTTAGGGACTAAAAAAGAAACTTTACTTTTTGACCGAGGTAGGAAGAAACATGTACTAAAGATTTAAAAGTCTTCAATGATTCCATCCAAGTCCATCAACTCACCGATTTTCACTATTTGAAATTCAACCCTTCTATTTATTTTTCGCTGTTCTTCATCAAGTTCTATTTCATACACAGGACTTGAGCTTCCAAGGCCATAAGCCTCTATACGGGCTTCTTTGAAACCACCTGCAGCCTGAATAAACCCCTTGATGGCATCAGCTCTTGATTGTGACAGCTTCATATTGGCATCTGGATTACCACGAAGATCCGTATGGCCAGTTATGATCAGCTTATAGTCAGGATTGTCTGCTAGAAACTTTACTACCTTCATCAGATCAACGGTCATTGAATCTAGAATATCGCTTTTGTTCTCTTCAAACTCTATGGACACAAATTTCCATTTTCGGTTTTTTATCGGCTGTGCTTCTATTTCCAGTTGAGTATCACCATCCAAATAAATCAATTGCTCCACACGGAAAAACTCATCGCCCTGTACAATGAGGAGATAATTGATGTTATCGATAAGGTCAAATTCAAAAGAGCCATCATCTCTTACAAATTTCGGTTCTATCTCTATTCGGTTGTCTAAGTCAATGACAGATACCACTCCCTGAAAAGGATTTCCAGTTTCCGCATTTTTTATAGAACCAAAAAGGCTGGTAGTGGCCAAAGCCTGCGCGCCCATTGGCAATGGAAAAGAGTACAAATCCAACAGCTTGTTGCCTTTAGGGTCTGATTTAGCATAGAACAAGTCCCTTGATTCAAAGTCAATGGTAAAGTAGTATTCACTACCAGCGCTATTCACCAAAGGGCCTACATTTTTAGGCTCGGTCCATTGCCCATCAAGGAGGTATGATTTGTAAATGTCAAAATCTCCAAAATTGACCAAATGTCCATTTGAGCTGAAATACAGCACATCATACTGTGGATGGTAGAAGGGGCTCACCTCATTTTTTCGTGTATTGATAATAGGGCCCATGTTTCTTGCCTGAGTCCACGCACCATTTTTGTCTCTTACAGAATAATAAATGTCACTTAGGCCAAATCCCCCCATCCGGTCTGAAGCGAAATAAAGCGTATCTCCCGAGTGAGACAATGAAGGGTGAGAATCCCATGAAGTGCTGTTGATGGCTATTCCAAGATTTTTAATGTCTACCCATACACTATCCTCCCTCATCCTGGCTGTAAAAATATCGCAGCTACCGTAGCTATCACGACTGTTGCATCGAGAGAAGAAGACCGATTTTCCATCTTTACTGAAGCATACTGAGCCTTCATTAAAGGTGGTAATGAGGGAACGAACCGGTACTGCCTTAGTCCAGCCATAATCTGTGAATTCTGATTTGTAAATATCCTCATCAGGAGTGGCTGTCATTCCTACCCTTTTTCTTTTGGAGGTGAAATACAAGGTTTTACCATCTATACTTAAAGCAGCTCCGTAGTCTTCGGCAGCACTGTTGATTTCATCAGGCAATCTTGTGAGTACACTTTTTGGCGCTTCAAGGGTGTCTACGGATTTGCGGTATTCTACCAACTCATAGTAATAATCCAAAGGAACATACACATCTCCTTTGTCTTGCATGAGGGTGTCATAATATTCTCGGATTTTAGTGATGTCATCAGGATTATGCTTGAGCACCATTCTGTACATTTGGATAGCTCTTGCCTCTTCGCCCAAATATTCATTCAGCTGGGCCAACCTCCATATTAGGTAAGTATCCTTGTAGAAATTCTGAATCCCAAAGTTGTTTACATACTTAGTTAATCGAGGGTAGAGCTTTTTGTAATCCTTTTTTCGCTCATACTTAGCTATTCTTTTAAGCTGCTTTTTATTGTAGTAGTAGGGTATCTTGTTAATATTTGGGAAAGGCAAATAATCATTGAGTGACAAGTTGGCCTTCTTCGCCTTAGTTTGTGTCACTTTAGATGGTTGATAATTGGATGAATCAGTTTCCAACACCTGAGCTTCAGCGATCAAAGACCTACTCAAAATGAGGATTAAAACCCAAAAAATAAGCCCTGTCTTGGACATGTTGAGGTGTTTCAAAGGGAATTAGGACAATCGTTGATAGTTATTGATGTTCGAATATCTGCAGTATTCATTCGATCTGCAATATGGCATAAGTATTGACTATTTAAAAGACCTGACCAAAGCTGACCTTATCAGGGTCAACGGACTGTTGTACTTGCCAATTTGGCAGCATTTTCTTTTACATGAAACACAAACAAATGCCCAACCTTTTGATCGGATCTGTGGCTGACGATGATACAGGAGAATTTATCCCTTTACTCTCCCCTGAAGAGGAACATGAAATGCAAAAAGAGGGATTACCCGAATCATTGCCCATTTTACCCGTAAAAAATACTGTCCTTTTTCCAGGTGTTGTAATTCCTATCACTGTAGGTAGGCAGAAATCTATTAAGCTGGTAAAAAAAGCTTATAGAGGAGAAAGGATCATTGGCGTAGTAGCCCAATCCCAACCCAATCAAGAAGAGCCAGGTTTTGATAGTATTTTTAAAGTAGGTTGCGTAGCGCGCATACTTAAAATGCTTGTACTTCCTGATGGCAATACTACTATCATCATTCAAGGGCAACGCAGGTTTGAACTGGAAGCAATTACAGAATCGGAGCCATTTCTCATGGGCAAAATCAAGCTGCTCACAGAGGCATATCCTGACGCTAAGAAAAAAGAAACCAAAGCGCTGATGCAATCTCTTAAGGATACTGCTATGCGTATCCTTAGAATCAATCCCTCAATCCCTCAGGAAGCTCAAATAGCCTTGGAAAACATAGAAAGCCTTAGCTTCTTAACGCATTTTCTTTGCTCTAATCTCAATGCGGATGTACAAGAAAAGCAGCAATTGCTCGAGTTCAACGATGGCCAAGAAAAGGCTACAAGACTCTTACAATTGATGATGAAAGATTTGCAAATGCTAGAGCTGAAACAAGAAATCCAAAGCAAGGTGAACATGGATATCGATCAGCAACAGCGCGACTATTTCATCCGTCAGCAGATCAAGACCTTGCAAGAAGAACTTGGAATGGATAGTCCCGACCAAGAAATAGAAAACTTAAGAACTAAAGGCTTGAGTAAAAAATGGCCAGAAGCAGTAGCCAAGCATTTCAACAAAGAACTGGACAAATTATACCGTGTAAATCCACAAGCAGCCGAATACCCAGTGGCCATGAATTATTTGGAGCTGATGGTGGAGCTGCCTTGGGATGAAACCACCAAAGACAATTTTAACCTGAAGCGTGCCAAGCGTATCCTGGATATTGATCATTACGGTTTGGAGAAAATCAAAACCCGCATCCTTGAATATTTGGCGGTATTAAAACTCAAAAATAACATGAAGGCCCCTATTCTATGCCTTTATGGCCCTCCAGGTATTGGTAAAACATCTTTGGGTAAAAGTATAGCAAAAGCCCTTGGACGCAAGTACATCCGCATGTCATTGGGAGGCTTACGTGATGAAGCAGAGATACGTGGACACCGCAAAACCTATATAGGAGCTATGCCTGGGCGTATCATTCAAAACATTAAAAAGGTAAAAAGCTCTAACCCAGTTTTTATACTTGATGAAATTGACAAAATAGGTTCTGACTTCAGAGGAGATCCTGCATCTGCACTGTTGGAAGTTCTAGACCCTGAGCAAAACAACACTTTTGGAGATAACTACTTGGAATTGGAATACGATCTTTCTAAGGTTCTTTTCATTGCTACCTGCAACAGTCTGGAAAGCATTCATCCTGCGCTCAGAGATAGAATGGAAATTATAGAAATGACGGGTTATACTTTAGAAGAAAAATTAGAGATAGCCAAAAAACACCTGATCCCTAAGCAGTTAGAAGAACATGGAGTAAAAACGGAACAACTTAAATTTTCTAAAAAAGCACTGCTTAAGCTCATTGCGGACTACACTCGTGAATCAGGTGTAAGAAATCTCGAAAGGCAGGTAGCAGCAGTGGTTCGTGCTATGGCAAGGAAAATAGCCATGGAAGAGAGCTACTCGATGGAAATAATGCCAGAAGACATCACCACCATATTAGGCACAGAACGATTTGATGCAGAACTGTATCAGGACAATAAATATGCAGGTGTAGTTACAGGACTAGCATGGACATCTGTTGGCGGGGAGATTTTATTTATAGAATCCAGCCTAAGTAGAGGAAAGGGTAAGCTCACACTCTCTGGGCAATTGGGCGAGGTGATGAAAGAATCTGCAATAGCTGCGCTCTCTTACCTCAAAGCCAATTCCGATACACTTGGTCTGGACTATCGTGTCTTCGATCACTTTGATCTACACGTGCATGTACCTGCTGGTGCTGTGCCCAAGGATGGACCTTCTGCGGGCATTACAATTTTTATTTCTATGGCTTCTATTTTTACCCAGAGGCTCATAAAAGAGAAATTGGCCATGACAGGAGAAATTACCTTGCGCGGCAAAGTATTGCCGGTGGGAGGTATTAAGGAAAAAATATTGGCTGCAAAAAGAGCAGGTATCAAAGAAGTAATTCTCAGCAAGCGCAACAAAAAGGATGTAGATGAAATAGAGCCTATTTATGTTCAAGGTTTACAGGTGCACTATGTAGATACGGTAGAAGATGTTTTAGGACTAGCTTTATTGGAAACTAAAGCAGCTCATCTTCTGGATTTAAGTATCCCTGCTTCACAGCCAGCAGTTTTAAGTCAATCGTTGCATAATTAATTCTTTTATTATGCGTTTGGCATGCATAAGTTGTTGACATGAAAAAACCAATTGCTGCAATAAGTGTGTGGGCATGTGCCTTACTAAGCCTAATGTCTCCTAAGATTGTACTAGCTCAGGTGGGAGGTATTGGATCTTTTGACTTCATAAATCTGCCTCATAATGCTAGACTCAGTGGCATAGGAGGAGTAAACGTGTCTACATACGATGATGATGTAAACCTATGGGTAAACAATCCTGCCGGAATCAATGCTGAGATGGCACAACGAGCCTCAATCAACGTGATGCCTTATTATGGAAATGTGGTGCAGACTTCTATAAACTATGCCTGGAATGGGAATAAAACTGGACCGTGGGCTACCTCCTTCACCTATATGAACTATGGGTCAATTGACGAAACAGATGCTACAGGAAATGTTTTGGGCACCTTTGCAGTGAATGAATACGCTCTTGCACTTGGCAAAGGACACAAAGTGGATAATTATTCCTTAGGAGCCAGTGCCAAAATTCTAGGATCAAGTTTAAGCGTCTACAACAGTGTGGCTTTGGCCGTGGATCTAGGAGGAATGTTTATACACCCTGACCGCGATTTGAAACTTGGACTTAGCATTCGCAATGTGGGAATGGTTTTATCACGCTATACTCCTGATGCAGAAACCAATCTACCGTTTCAGGTTACCGCGGGTGCATCCGCAAAACCAGAAAATATGCCAGTTCGCTTTCACTTTGGAGGTCAATATTTGCAGCGTAGAGACATTGTTTTTGATGACCCAAATAAACCAAGGACACTTGATGCCAATGGTAATGAGATCAAAGAAGAGGTAACTCTAGCAGAGCGAATTGGTAGACATCTAGTTTTTGGTGCCGAATTACTACTATCACAAAATTTCCACATCAGAGCAGGATATAATTATTTGCGCAGGCGAGAACTTAGGCTTGAAGACAGATCAGGCGGAGCAGGATTTAGCATTGGTGCCTTTGTAAGAATAAAAAGATTTGATCTGGGTTTTACCAGAGTTTTCTATCACGTAGCAGGGGGCACTACTGCCATCACTTTATCTACTCAGTTTGGTCAGATGAAGCGAAAGAAAGAAATAAACGAACCTATACCAGGCCTTGATGGTTAGGTGCATGATTACAAGGAGAAATTTTCAGAACAATAGATGAATAAAGATTTAACCCCAAGGCAGATTGTAGAAGAACTCAATAAATACATTGTAGGTCAGCAAGACGCAAAAAAGAATGTAGCTATAGCGCTCAGAAACCGCTGGAGAAGAATGCAAGCTACAGAAGAGATCAGAAATGATATTATCCCCAATAACATACTAATGATTGGGAGTACTGGGGTAGGAAAAACCGAAATAGCTCGCAGACTTGCAAAAATAGCCCACGCGCCCTTCACCAAAGTAGAGGCATCGAAATTCACTGAAGTAGGCTATGTAGGTCGCGATGTAGAAAGCATGGTGAGAGATCTTGTAGAGCAAGCCGTGAATATGGTAAAGCAAGATCGAAAGGAAAGAGTAAAAGCGAGAGCTGAAGCAGCAGTAGAAGATCTTCTACTAGATGCTTTGCTTCCGCCTGTTGCGCCTGGGAGAACAGAAAATGGGAACATGCAAGAGGTGGACCCTATGTATCAACAAACCAGAGAACTGTTCAAACAAAAACTTAGGAATGGAGAGCTAGAGGATAGAAAGATAGAAATAAACGTTGCTCAATCTGGAAGTGGGAATGTAGGAATCATGGGTGGAGCGGGCATGATAGACGAAAGCTCCTTAATCCAACTTCAAGAAATGCTGGGCAATATGATGCCCAAAAAGCAAAAAAAGCGGAAGTTAAGCATCACTGAGGCAAGAAAAGTACTGTTAGAGGAAGAAACAGCCAAGCTGATTGATATGGACGAAGTGAAAGAAGAAGCACTTTTTCTTGCTGAGCAAAATGGAATTATTTTCATAGATGAGATTGATAAAATAGCCACTGGCCAAAAAGGTGGAGGCCCAGATGTAAGTCGTGAAGGGGTGCAAAGAGATCTGCTTCCAGTGGTAGAAGGTAGTGCCGTGAACACCAAATATGGCATAGTGCATACTGACCATGTTTTATTTATTGCCGCAGGGGCCTTTCACGTTTCTAAGCCCTCTGATTTGATTCCTGAACTACAAGGACGATTCCCTATTCGGGTTGAGCTTAGCAGTTTGAGCAGAGAGGACTTTCGAAAAATCTTAAAGGAACCTAAAAATGCACTTACTCGTCAATATCAAGCGATGTTTGAGGCTGAAGGCGTTTCTCTCGTATTCGAAGATTTGGCACTGGAGCGCATTGCCGAGATAGCATGGGAAGTAAACGCTGAGCATGAAAACATCGGTGCGCGAAGGTTGCAGACAGTAATGAGCAAGTTGCTCAATGACTTTTTGTTTGATATGCCTGAAAATCTCCAACCAGGAACTAACATTGTCATCACCCCTGAATTGGTGGATGATCGACTACAACATTTGCTAAAGAACAAAGATCTAAGTCGTTATATCCTTTAACTTCTACCTTTCTTCCTTTGAAGCTTTTTCGTGGACTTTGGGCTTTTCCCTCGAGTGGGAAATTTCCTTTTTTTATCATGGAAAGCTCCTTTAAATGTAGGGTCGGCTGCTTTCTGTTGTGCATCTAAATCTCTGGCCATCATCTGGCTCTCCTCCTTTGGTGTTTCTTCCCATACCATAGAATCTGGTTTAGGCATTACCTCAATCCTGTCACCAATTGTTTGTTCTATTTTTTGCAATCGGGGTAGGTCATTAGGTGCCACCATAGTAATGGCTTTACCTGATTTCCCTGCTCTACCCGTTCGCCCTACCCGATGAATGTAGTCCTCAGGGATCAGTGGCACATCTATATTGATGACCATATCAACTCCTTCCACATCAATGCCACGGGCAGCCACATCAGTAGCCACCAAAAAGTTTAGCTCTCCCGACTTGAAAGCGTCCATTGCATTAATTCTTGTATTTTGACCTTTGTTGGCATGAATTACCCTCACCGATTCATTCACTTTTCGATGAATGAATTTATACAGCTCCTCAGCGGTGGCTCTTGTCCGAGCAAAAATTAGAATTCTGTCGTCTGGTGCCTTACTTAATAGATAATCTAGGAGCCTAATTTTACTCATGTAGTTGGGCACTTCATACACAGCATGCGCAATGGTTTCTGCCACCATCGTTTTCTGTGTGATGTTGATTCGCTCTGGGAAGTCGATAAACTCTGCTACAAATCGCTCCACTTTTTCAGGCATTGTAGCTGAAAACAGCAAATTCTGACGCTTTCTGGGAATCACTTCAAATACCTTTCTAAGCTGAGGCATAAAACCCATGTCCATCATTTTATCTGCTTCATCTATAACCAAATGTTTCAGCATTTTGGGGGTAAATGCTTGTTTGAGGTAAAGCTCCATCCATCTACCAGGCGTGGCAATGATCAAATCTATGCCTGCTTTCAGTATTTCAATCTGTGTTTTAGGTCCCAGTCCGCCATAAACAGCACACACCCGAAGATCGGTGTATTGAATCAAGGATTTTGCTGTGGATTCTACCTGCAAGGCAAGCTCCCGTGTGGGAACCAACACCATTGCGCGTGGGTCATTTCCCTGTGCATGGCTGAGTTTTCTGCACAAAGGCAATAAATAGGCTAGCGTCTTACCAGTACCTGTGGGTGCTACCCCTATCAAATTGCTGCCAGCTTCCACTCCTTTGAACACTGCAAACTGTATAGGAGTAGGTTCTTGCATTCCCATATCCTCTAGGGCATTCAGCCATTGCCTTTGTAAAGCCAGAGATTCGAAAGTAGAAGTGTCGTGCATCGATAAATTGAAATGTAGGAAAAAAGCTTCAAAGGAGCTACTCCAATAGGGAATAAAATCAGGTTAAGATCATGTAAGCAACTAAGATGCTTCTAAATCCTAAAATTCCTGTCCTTGACTCAGATAATACTGGACCACTACCTCAATGATAGATGGGTAAGAATTTTTCAATGCTTCCTTTACCTCAGCCTTATTCATCCATTGTATGCGGGTAATTCCTTCTTCTAACTGGGGTTTCATCTTTGAGTCGTTTAAGCAGTCCATGACATACCATGATGTCTTCTTCATCATTTTATTACCGTTCAGACTATAGGAATGATAAGTATTGCAGATTTTAGCCTTGAGCTGCACTTTCAATCCACACTCTTCTTCTACTTCGCGTAAGGCTCCAGGTCCAGATTTTTCCTTCTTTTCTAATTTCCCTTTCGGAAGATCCCATTTGCCGAGTCTATAGATTAGGAGAATCAAATCATCCTTTGTGACCAAACCGCCCGCAGCTTTGATCATCTGAAATCGGTCTTTGATGAATCGAGTGTTGTCCTCCAAAGCAGACACAGCAAAAGTAACTGAAGTAAGCTTTTTGAGTTTTTTGGTCTCCATCAAACCCAACAGGGTGAAAATCTGAAAAGGTGTAGCATCATAGATAATGACCCTGCCCACCAACCTGCCGGAATGCACAGCTTCATGAGATCGAACCACAATGTCAAATAATCTTGGTACTGTTCTGATCGAAAATGAACTGATTGGCTCGAGCAAGAGCAGTTTGTTGTTGATGAAAAACTTCATGGATAGGTATTGTGGGGGCTAATGTACTACAATGGGGCAGAAGTCACGGATGTGCGCCACATGGCGAGGTAAAAAAAATGATCCTACTTATGAAACACTCAAAACCACATCAAAAGGCTGTACCAAAGCTTTTTAAAATGTCCACTACGCTTTAAAGTAGAGAAATCTACCTCCTTCAGTGAATGTACTTCGCCTTTGAATGCTTTTCCTGTATGAATCACTTTGCGCCTAAATTGCTTATTACTTAATCCCCACTTTCGTAAAAACATGTATTGTCCATTGTTCTTTACTCTCAATCGTTGCGTGGATTTGGACATAAAATGATACACTCTGCTATCCGCTATTCCTGCGAAAATTCTCACCCCTGCATGCCACAATTTCATAGAAAAATCAGGATCGGAATACATACCCGGGCTAAACTCTACAGAGTAGCCCCCTACTGCCTCCCAAAGACTGATATGAACAATGTTGGGCGGCCATGTGGCTCCATACCAATTATTCTTCTCGTACTTCGTATAATTTTCCAGCAACCCTTTTTCATCAAATGACTGAGCGCAATGCCCGAAATTAGCAGGGGATATTACACTTGGATTGCCGGTATGCACAGGCTCAAGGAGTGTTCCTGAAAGAAAAAAGTGCGTATGGCCAATTTTCTTGATTTGCTTCCAAAGTGCGGTATCCCAGCCTGGCAGGGCAAACATATCGTCATTCATAAATACAATGTACTCGCCCTTAGCCATAGCCGCAGCTGCATTTACACCATAACAAATACCAATATTATCCTCTGAAAAACTAAACTCAATACCCTCCTTTTCGCACCATTCTGCTGTGCCATCCGAACCTTCGTTCACATGAACCAAAATCTGTATCGGCAATTGAGAATATTTTCTAAGACTAGCTACGCAAAGCTGCAAACAGCTGAGATTGTTCCAGCTTGGAATTACTATAGACCACAGAGGGAGGCTGTTGTCGCTGAACTGAAGTGGCTTGGCAGGTATCAACGTGTTCGGTTAAGTAAATTCTGATAAAATTCCGATTGCTCAAAGGCATCTGTTTGTACCATAGGTAAGCAAAAGTGCACTAAGCAATCAGTAGTTGTTTCTAAACGCACTATTTCGCCTTTTAGTCTTTCAATGGTTCGAATTAATTGATTTAAATCAGAAAAGGTAAGTGTCAAAATATAACTCTTTGACAGCATGACAGTTATGATTTCCGCATGATCAATAGCATTTTGTGTGGCTGACTTATATGCTTGAATGAGGCCTGAAGTACCGAGCTTGGTCCCACCGTAGTAACGGATTACCACAGCCAAAACCATAGTGAGGGATGCACTCCGAAGAGTATTCAAGATGGGAGTCCCAGCAGTATGGGCTGGCTCTCCATCATCAGAGGCACGAAAGAGAGAGGCATCTTCTGCTAGAAACCAAGCAAAACAATGATGTGTGGCATCGTAATACTTTTTGCGTAAAGCCTGTAATTCGTCTTTGATTTGAGCTTCATCCTTTACAGGATATAGAAAGCATAAAAACTTACTTCCCATGGCTTTATAATTTCCTGATGAAGCCTTTGCTAGGGTTCGGTATTGAAAAACTGTACTTGGCTGCTCGGAATTTCTCATGGCAGGAGGTCTTTGTATGAAAGACAGGTAATTGCGAGAAAAGCCAATAGTAAACTCAGTCGCTTAAACAGACCCAATTTCTCTTTGAAAACTAAAACAGATATAGAACCCGCAAAAAGTATGGTGAGAATATTTACCGCAGGAAATACGAAAACTGCATCGTTGTGGAAAACATCCAACGTCATTAGCAATAAAAAAAGGCTGAAATAATTGACTACGCCTAGTACAACACCTCCTAAAACCGCTCTGATGTTCCAAGGCATTTTCTTTATTACAGCTACAAGCAGACCGAATGACCCAGCAAAAAAGAAAACCGAAATGATAAATCCGTTTTTATTTCCACCCTGAAGATATAGGTAATTGCCAAGGTTAATTCCCGTATCTACCAAACCACTCATGACAAAAACTACTATGGGCAGGAGTGCTTTTATGGCAGAAGTTTTGGCGTTAGTCCCATTTGCATCAGCACCCCCTCCAGATAGAGCACTGAAAACTATGGAGAATAAGGTAAGGACCAATCCTACAATTTGTATAGCATCTAAAGGTCTAGATGGAATACCTGCAAGAAAGACAGCTGCTACCATCGGTATGACCATAGACATTTTGTTGGCTAATGAACTTAAGGTCATACTTACCTCTCGAGCGGTATACCCTATGAGATAGAATGTGCTTACAAACAACAATCCTAGAACTAAGGAAAATAGAAAATAGGGTGTGTTAAAAAATGTGTCGGGCCTAAATGATCCTGGTGGCGAAAAAAAGATGCCTAAGGCCACGCAGGTGTAGTAATTCACTATGATCGCCTGAAATGTGGGTACTTTAAAGACAGCAAATAAGCGGAAACAAACGAAAAGCCCAGCCGTAAAGATGCTGGCCAATAAGAGGTATATCATATAGTAGAAATCCGCTGTAAATCTATCAATAATCATCGACTGAGCTATATTGCACACATGAGCGCCTCCAACTTATCACTCAGCATAATTACCTCTCTCAGTGATCTTCCGGAGGATGAGCAATTGCCCTTTTACTACCGCTCCTCGTACCTGAAGTGGTTTGTAGAACCTTATCAACCTTGGGTGGCACTGCAATGGAGCATTCCAGAAGAACTAGAAGCTCTCATAGTTTTTGGACGTGTAGACAACTGCTGGGTATCCTTAAAAAGAGCACCCTTTGGAGGAATTTGGGTAAGAAATGCCTTCAACCAACTCAAAGAAGCTGATCTGATTAAAGATATAAAAGCGCAAGCCCGACTTGTAGGCATACAGCAGGTACGTATTCACAGCGCTCCAGATTTTTATAATCATCATCAATGTCAAAATTTGAGGCTTTTTGAAAATGAACCCGAATTCGTTGATCATTTTGTAATTGCAGTGGACCATACCCCATTTTCATCCAAGTGTAGACCCAATGCTAGAAAAAAACTACAATTGCTTCACGAACTCGGATACCATACAGCACAAGAAGCTATCCGTCATGAGGATTTGTATGAACTGATTGCTCTTGCCAGACATCAAAGAAAATACGATTTACTTTTTGATGCTGAAATGGCCATAGCTGTAGAGCAATTGCAGAAGACGCATTATCTCTTGTTTGTCACTAGGCAAAATGGAGACATAGCTGCACTAGGTTTGGTAGTAAAAGTGAACAATAGAGTGCTTTACCATTACCAACCAGC
>DAINOB010000036.1:0-13088 GCA_036735585.1 Cytophagales bacterium
TGGAGCTACCTTAGATTTAAGACAATTGACTGTTGATTGCACTTTAATAAATCAGTATTTGTCAAATATCAACTCACTTGATGGTCCGTGTCAACCATAATTAAGATAGGTTTTTAGTAGTGAAAAGCCCTCTGTAGGAGGGCTTTTTTTATAAGTAACCAATTAATGATGTTACGACAATATTTTCTGTATGTTAATTAGGTAACAATTTCATAACAATGGCTTGCTCGACAGTTAACATCATAACTTCACCTTTGTGCTCGGAAAACTAACCCTTTGTGAAGAGCTTATTTTTAACCGTTATTGTAACCATTGCCTTAACTTATTCTTGCTTTGCACAGACAGGAATTATTAGAGGAAAGGTGATTGATGGAAATAATTCTGAAGAAATTATAGGTGCAAACGTGGTTATAAAAGGTACGGTGCAGGGTACTGCAACCAATATCGAAGGAAAGTTTGAAATACCAAGGATCGAACCAGGTACATACAGTTTAGTGGTTTCCTTCATATCCTATAAAACACAAACCATTGAAAATATTAAAGTGGAGGCGGACAAGGCTACTGTTTTAAATATCAAATTATCAGAAGACGCAAGTCAATTAGAAGAAGTAGTGATTATAGGAGAAAGAGAAACAGGTACTCAGCTGGCAGTAATATCTTCTATTAAGTCTGCTTTACAAGTGGTGAGTGGAATCTCAAACGAGCAAATCAAACTATCTCAAGATAAAGATGCTGCTCAAGTGCTAAGTCGAATACCAGGAATAACTATTGTGGAAAACAGATTTGTAATGGTGAGAGGAATCCCTGAGCGGTACAATCAAGTAACCATTAACAATATTATAGCGCCCAGTACAGAAATTGATAGAAGAACATTTTCATTTGATTTAATTCCTTCTAGTGCACTCGATAGAATGTTGATTTTTAAATCGGGTTCCGCAGATGTTCCAGGAGACTTCGCTGGTGGTTTGGTTAAGATTTATACAAAAAACGCCACAGAAGAAAATTCTTCTGAGGTTTCGTTTGGTTTGGGATACAGAGCAGGTACCACTTTCTCTGACTACTTTCAAAGCAATGGGTCCAATACAGACTTCCTGGGGTTTGACAATGGCTTTAGAACATTGCCTTCCGGTTTTCCAACTCAGGATGCTTTACAAAGATCTCCTAGAAATGCACAACTTAGAAAAGATGCTTCTGATCGTTTAAGTAATAATTGGAATCCCGTTTCAAGCATGGCATTACCTGACTTAAAGTTAGGATATACTATAAATAAGTTTTGGAAATTGAATAGGATGAATATCAGTACGACAACTTCCTTTAACATTTCACAGAGTTATCAATACTACCAAAGAGAATTTAATAGATATTTTATTTGGGAAGAGGCAGAACGTGATATGCCCATTACAAGAAGATTTACTTTCCAAGATGATTTTTATGAGAAAGAAAACAGAATAGGTTTTGTGTCAAACTGGCAATTGAAGTTCAATGCTTTCAATAAAATAGAGTTTAAAAATCTATTCAATCAGATAGGAGAAAACAACACCATTATCAGAAATGGTACAGACTTTCAGCAAAGACAAACCGATGATTTAAGGAATTACCTTTTAGGCTTTAGAAGTAGAAGTATATACAATGGTCAGATTGAAGGAACACATACATTACAAAAAAGTGATTTGACTTTAAATTGGATTTTGGGTCTTAATTATTTAGGTGAGTCAGAACCAGATTTGAGAAGATTTAGAACATTCAGATCCAAGACTGCTCCTGAGGGTACTCCTTTCACCATGCAGTTGCCACCTAGCTCAAATTTATTTGAGACAGGTCGTTATTTTGGAAACATGCGCGAAACCGGATTAAGTAATGGTGTAAATATTAATAAGAAAATCGGTGGCACAGAAGAAAGACCAAGATTACTTAAGGCAGGATATTTAGTCGATTATAGATTTAGAGACTTTTCAGCACGATACTTTAGTTATTTGTATCCTGGGTTTAATGATGGTAGTATTGGAGATAGCCTTAGCAAATTGCCACTAGATGTTATCTTTAGTCCTGAGAATGTCCGCACCTCCAATGGTTTCATTATAGAAGAAGGTACACGTACGATAGATGCTTACACTGCTTCCAATTTTCTTACTGCAGGCTATGTTGGAGTTGTCTATCCATTGAGAAGATTCAATTTTTCAGCAGGTCTAAGATTAGAGAACAATATTCAAAGACTAGATGCTAGAAATGATTTTTCTCCAATTGAAGTGAATAATGATGTGACATCCATTCTACCTTTTCTTAATATTGACTATAGCCTTACTGAAAAAACTCAACTAAGAATTGGTTATGGTAGAACTGTTAATAGACCAGAGTTCAGAGAGTTAGCTCCATTCTTGTACTATGATTATAAACTAGAGGCTGCTAAACTTGGAAACCCACGTTTAAAAACAGCCACTATTGACAACTTTGACTTAAGATATGAAATTTATCCAAGACCAGGCGAGACGATAAGTTTAGGTTTTTTCTATAAATATTTTTCTAATCCTATCGAAACACAGATAGTCGCTTTCACCGAATCTCCCGGATTTTCTTATACAAATGCCGACAATGCCACCAGTTATGGGGCGGAATTGGAGTTTAGAAAATCTTTGTTAGGAGTAAGTACAAGCAAATTTTTAGATAAGATTTCTGTCAATCTTAATGCATCTTATATCATTTCAGAAGTTACGTATATTTTAGATCCTAATACAGTCGGACAGCCTCAACTTCAAGATCTTAATAGACCTCTACAGGGTCAATCTCCATATATTATTAATGCTGGCCTCAATTATTTTGATGCAGAAAGAAAACTTCAAGTTGGTGCCTCTTACAATATTTTCGGAGATCGTATTTTCGCTGTTGGTAGCCTTCAGTTCCCTACCATCTATGAGCTACCAAGACATGCAGTAGATATTACTGTGACCAAAAGTTTGTCCAATGGACTTACTTTAAAGTGGGGTGTTCAGGATTTACTTAATGCCCAGTACCGTTTCTATCAAGATTCCAATATTAGTGGAGACATTGAAAGAGACTTTAATTTCAATCACCCCGTCTTTTCCTATAGAAGGGGAACGTTGTATACTTTCTCAGCATCTTTTAAATTTTAAACAATAAATTCTAAACTCAATTAAAATGAACATGAAAAAGTTTCTTTACTTAGCGATGGCAGCAATAGCTCTCTCGCTCGCCTCTTGTGGCAATGATGATGACGACAATAATCCAAATCCAGGAGACAATTCAGGTGCTACTTCAGGTGCTACTGTTTTGCGCGGTGATGTGTGTACCCAAACATTAACTGCCGACAAAAAGTATCTTTTAGAGGGCCAAGTATTTGTGAGAAGTGGTTGTGTATTAACCATACAGCCAGGTACTGTTATTCTTGGCGACAAGCGTACGAGAGGTACATTGGTTATTGATAAAGGCGGTAAATTAATCGCTAGAGGTGAAGTGAATAAGCCTATCGTATTTACTTCAAACCAGCCTGCAGGTATCCGTGATCGCGGTGACTGGAGTGGTATCCTAATGCTTGGTAATGCTCGCACAAATCAGCCAGTTACTGCTACTAGTCCAGTAATTGAAGGTATTACACCTCCAGTGGTATTCGGTAGCAATAATGACAACGCTAATACTGAAAGCTCTGGTGAGTTATTGTATGTACGTATCGAATTTGCAGGAATTGAATTATCTCCAAATAATGAAACCAATTCATTGACAATGGGATCTTGCGGATCAGGTACTGTTGCTGATTACGTGATGACATCATTTGGTGGTGATGACAATTTTGAGTGGTTTGGTGGAACAAACAACCACAAATACTTGGTATCATTTGCTACATGGGATGATGATTTTGATTGCGATTATGGATGGACTGGAAATGTTCAGTTTGGTTTAGCTATAAGATATCCTAGCTACGCTGACCAATCAGGTTCAAATGGTTTTGAGTGTGATAATGGTCCTGATGACAATGATCTTCAGCCATATACTACTGGTACTTTCTCAAATATAACTGTACTTGGTCCTATCAGAACCGGTTCTTCAATTTCTAATGGTAATTTCCAGCACGCAATTGATTTGAGACGTAGGGTATCTGTATCAATTGCTAATTCTCTTTTCACTGGATATCCAAGAGGCATTAGAATGAACCAACAATCTGTTTACAATCAATATGTAGGTACAACTCCTAATGGTGTATTGGTAAACAATGTATTGTTAACTCCTGCTACAAATAATGCAGTATTGAGTGGTTCAGGAATGACGGCAACAGCAGCGAATATTGAGGCTATATGGACAGCAAGTAATACAATTGTTAAAGCTGCAATGAGTGATTCATTAAATGCTGCATATGGAATAAAGAGTGCTTGGTTCTTCCCATCAGGTCAGCTTGCTACTGCTTATCCAGAAGATCCTGATTTCTCCACTTCAGGTACTGGTACTGCGAGCTTTACTAACGCAAAATTCAGTGAAGCTAATAGAACCAATTTCTTTGATAAGACAGTTACATACAGAGGTGGTTTTGGTGCAACAGACTGGACTAACGGTTGGACAACTTTCAATCCGGTTAATAAAGTTTATTAATCAATCATTCAATTATTAAATCTAAAGCGGCTTGCTCATTTTGAGTAAGTCGCTTTTATTTGTAGAAACAATTCAAACATTATGCGTTTACTCAGCCAATTATTATTAACTCTAAGCATCCTATTTTTTTTATCATGTGATAAGAAAGTTACTATTGACACAAATCAGATTTCACAGCAAGAACAGGATCAGTTGAAATACACAATCATAAGATATGCTGGGAGAGCACCTGAAAAACTAGGCTTTAATGGCAATAAGTTTGATCAAAAATGGGACGATCATTATATAGAAATGGCAGGATTACATACTTTAGAAGCATATCACAAAGATGATAAGGACTATGAGTATCTACTGCTAAGTAGAATTGCACCAAGCAGATTGGAAAAGAAAGTGGCAATTGGGATTAAGCTAAAAAGGAAGCCAGATGACAATAGAACCATTGAATACTACGAAGAGGTGTTCAGAACATGGAAATTTCTAGTGCCAGAAATGCAAGAAAAAGGGAAGATGCTATTTACCCTTATGATTCAAGGAGAGTCGCTTGAAAAATACTATCCTCAAAATTCAGGTTCTGAAGAGTTTATTGAGTTTCCCGATGAACTGACGTATTATGATAAAGATAAGAAAGAGTGGATCTCTCAGCGTGAAGTTGTAGACGCTATCAATAAGGAAAAGGCAAAGATTCTTGATTCCTCTTCCACTGAGGATACTACCATAGTAGAGTAACTGCACCTTACATTTTTACAATTCTATCACTGAAAACCCGGAGGGCTTACCACTTTCTTCAATATACAAACTAATCATTGTCCTCACTTTATGAAAGCCATGCTTCCCTGCAGCTCCGGGATTGATATGAAGTAAGTCATACGAAGGAAAGTATTTGACCAGTGTCATGTGCGAATGCCCGCAAATCAGAACTTTGGGCTTGTATTCATTTATAAGGTCCTTGGTCCGTTGGTTGTAAAAGCCAGGCTTTCCGGCAATATGAATCATTAAGATGCCTAGGCCATTGATTTTCTTAAAGACATATTCTGGATATTGGATTCTTATTTCCTTACCATCAATATTCCCGTGCACAGCATGTAGAATCCCTTGTTTTCCCAATGAATCTGTCACGTCTTGATTGCCAATATCTCCTGCATGCCAAATCTGATCCGCCTCTTTTGCATGTTTCAGGATATGCTCATCCATATAGCTATGGGTATCAGATAATAGGAGGAGTTTCATGTTATTTATAAAAGAAAAAGCCTTTCCCTACAGCTAGAGAAAGGCTTTCATAGGTTACCTATGGTTTAAAGTACTTCGTTGAGTGGAGTATAAGGCAAATTAAATGCTTCGGCCACACCTTGGTATACTACTTTTCCATTGATCACATTCAATCCTAAGGCAAGTTCTTCATTGTCTCTACAAGCTTCTTTCCATCCTTTTTTTGCCAATTGCATGGCATAGGGCAAGGTGGCATTGGTAAGAGCAAGTGTAGAAGTGTAGGGCACAGCTCCAGGCATGTTCGCTACACAATAGTGGATAATTCCATCTATTTCATAGGTAGGATTCTCGTGCGTAGTAGGTTTACAGGTTTCAATACAACCTCCTTGGTCCACCGCTACATCCACCAATACAGTACCTGGTTTCATGATTTTCAGCATATCTCTGGTGATCAAATGTGGAGCTTTAGCACCAGGGATCAATACTGCACCAATAATAAGATCTGATTCCATCACAGCTGCTCTAATGTTGTATTCATTGGAGAAAACAGTATCTACATTGAGGGGAAGGATGTCATCTAGTTCCCTTAATCGGGAGATGTTGATGTCCATTATGGTGACATTTGCACCCATTCCAGCAGCCATTTTAGCTGCCTGAGTACCCACAATTCCTCCGCCTAAAATCAGTACGTTGGCTGGCTTTACACCTGGTACGCCACCCAGCAAAATGCCTCTGCCGCCCATAGGTTTTTCCAAATATTTTGCTCCTTCCTGTATGGACATTCTTCCGGCTACTTCACTCATAGGAATCAGTAAAGGAAGTGAACGATCCTTTTTTTCAACGGTTTCATACGCCAAACAGATAGCCTTGCGCTCAATCATGGCCTTAGTAAGTGGCTCGTAAGAGGCAAAGTGAAAATAGGTAAACAACAATTGATTTTCCTTGATCAGAGGATACTCTTGCTCAATGGGTTCTTTTACTTTAATGATCATTTCTGCCTTTTCGTAGACAGAAGCAATATCTGGCAGAATATGCGCTCCCGCACCAGCGTATTCTTCATCACTGAAGCCACTGCCTATGCCTGCCGAGGACTGTACATACACCGTGTGCCCTGCTTTGCTCAATGCAGAGGTTCCAGCAGGAGTGAGTGCCACCCTGTTTTCGTTGTTTTTAATTTCCTTTGGTATTCCTATAATCATTTTTATGCTGTTTATAACTATTTAAAAGGGTTGTCATTCTTATTCTTCATCAGGCTTTGGTTGCTCAGGCTCTCTACCACTTCAGCTTTAAGTGTAATTGTTGGAGCTGCCTGCGTAATATCGTTAGAGAGTATTTTTACTTGCTCAGTCAGATCGCCTGTTGTCCTTGGTTGGTAATACAACTCTAGGCTGCCACTTTCTCCTGGCTTTAGGATAGAAGGTTGCAATCTATGAGATACACACTGACAACCACTTTCTATGTTTATCAGCTTCAACTCGGATTTGCCAGTATTTTTAATTTCAAACTTTGATAGCACTCTTTGCCCTTTCTCCACTTTACCAAAGGAGTAAGTGTTTGATTTTATAATAATTGCTGGGGAGGCCGCTAATTCTTCAGGGCTATATATTTTTCTCTCCTCTTTTTTCACCACATTTCCTTTGATAAATAAGACCTTAGTAGGAGTCCCTGCATTGGAGGTTACGGTTATGGATTTGTTGAAAAAACCTGGTCTGCCGTTGCTATTGTATGAAGCTTTAATGGTGCCTTTTTGATTTGGCAAAACAGGTTCCCTAGTCCATTGAGGAGTAGTGCAGCCACAAGATGCATTAACACTGCTTAATACTATAGGTGCATTGCCCTTGTTGGTAAAAATAAATTCATAATCTGCTATGGTGCCTTCAGTGATGGTGCCAAAATCATAGGTTTCGACTTCGAAACGCATTTCTGCTTGAGCAAATGCATTAAATCCAATAATGGCTATAGCCACAGTCATTACCAGTGATCTTAAGATTGTTTTCATGTTGAAGTATATCGACTTTTAAATGGTAGAACAATGAAGTGCCTTGCAAAATTTCGTGATTGACACCTAGTTTTTTCTGTCCGCAAGTTTTTGTAAAAAAACCTTCAAACCTACTTTTTTTCAGTCATTCCTACAAACATATGTATGCCTGATTCAAGAGGCCTGTAGGAGGGCAGTGTTTTAAAAGCTTTTTGGCTAACACTCGTTTGGACCTAAGCCCCATAAGGGCTACTTTTGCCCTAAAATCATACCTAAGCATTTCAATACATGCCAAAGTCATCAGCAACACTAGAAGAGATCAAATCATCAGCAAGAGATACCATACTTCATGATTATAGGCTTGCTTTTGAAAGTCGTCAAGCCAGCCTTACTGGTCGCAAAGAGGTGTTCAGTGGCAAAGCCAAGTTCGGAATTTTTGGTGATGGTAAGGAGTTGGCTCAGATTGCTATGGCCAAGGCTTTCAAAAAGGGCGATTTCCGATCAGGATATTACCGTGATCAGACTTTTATGTTTGCCATTGGCGAACTAACGCTAGAGCAGTATTTTGCTCAATTGTATGCACATGCCGATGTGCAAGCTGATCCTGCAAGTGCTGGCAGAAGCATGAACGGCCACTTTGGTACACGATTGCTAGATGATGAAGGCAACTGGTTACCTCAGACAGAAATGAAAAATTCCAGTGCAGATGTTTCTCCCACTGGGTCTCAAATGCCAAGGCTTTTGGGATTGGCTTGGGCTAGTAAATTATATAGGCAAAACCCAGCACTTCATGCTTTTAAAGAATTTTCTCATAAAGGAAATGAAGTAGCTTTTGGGACTATTGGCAATGCGTCCACATCAGAAGGAATGTTTTTCGAGGCCATCAATGCCGCTGGGGTGTTGCAGGTACCTATGCTGCTATCGGTTTGGGATGACGAATACGGAATTTCCGTTTCCAAAGAGTACCACACCACCAAAGGGTCGATCTCTTCAGTCTTAGAAGGGTTTAAGCGCTCAGCTACTGAACAAGGGTATGAAATCTATAAAGTAAAAGGCTGGGACTACCAAGCACTCATACTTACGTACAAGAAAGCGACAGAACTTACACGTAAAGAGCATATACCCTCCATCATTCACGTGGTGGAGATGACACAGCCACAAGGACATTCCACCTCAGGATCGCATGAAAGGTATAAATCTAAAGAGAGGCTAAAGTGGGAAGATGAGCATGATTGCATCAAGAAGTTTAGAGCTTGGATCGTAGGGTCTGGATTTGCCGATGAGTTAGAGATGGACCAGATAGAGCAGGAGGCCGCTCAGCGAGTGAAGGAAGCTAGAGCATCGGCTTGGAAAGCTTTTACAGAAAGCATGAAAGAGGATTTTCTTGCTGTAGATCGATTGCTCGTAAATCTATCCGCTATAGAAGGTGATTCCCAATCTGCAATTCAGCAAATAGCCACTTCTCACAAAAAGACACTTAATCCATTAAGGCTTGATTCCATAAAGGCCTTGAAAAAAGCACTTTGGTTGCTCAGTGGTATTCAGCATCTGGCAAAAGATGAGGCTATTGTTTGGTTGAAGAATAATTTAACAGCCAATGAAGATCGTTTTAGTTCCCATTTACACAGTGCTTCGAGTCATTCCGCTTTACAAATCCATGAGGTAAAACCCGTTTTCAATGAAGACACGTCTCTAGTTGATGGCAGAGAGGTATTACAAGCTTGTTTTGATGCTGCTTTTGCTAGAGAGCCAAGACTTGTTGCTTTTGGAGAAGATCTAGGCAAAATAGGAGATGTAAATCAGGCATTTGCAGGATTGCAGGAAAAGTATGGGGAGATCAGAATCAGTGATACTGGAATTAGAGAGTGCACCATTCTGGGTCAAGGGATAGGAGCCGCTTTGCGCGGGTTAAGACCCATCGCTGAAATACAATATTTGGATTATCTCAATTATGCGCTTCAAATCATGTCTGATGATTTGGCTTGTCTTCAGTATAGAACCAAAGGTGGGCAAAAAGCACCTGTGATAGTGAGGACCCGAGGACATAGATTGGAAGGCATTTGGCACAGTGGCTCGCCCATAGGAATGATTCTCAATGCCATCAGGGGTATGCATCTACTTGTGCCAAGAAACATGACCCAAGCTGCAGGGTTCTATAATACCATTTTAGCATCCGATGAGCCCGCCTTAATTATAGAGTGTCTTAATGGATATAGACTGAAAGAAAAATTGCCTTCCAACATTGCCGAAATCCGAACACCTCTCGGAATTCCCGAAGTGATCAGAGAAGGCATTGACATTACCCTAGTCACTTACGGAAGCATGTGCAGAATAGTGATGGAAGCTGCAGACATGTTAGAGTCTATGAATATTTCTTGTGAAGTGATTGATGTACAATCTCTACTACCATTTGATATTCACAACCACATTTTGAATTCTGTTATGAAAACCAATCGGGTAATTTTTGCCGATGAAGATGTGCCAGGTGGCGCCTCTGCTTATATGATGCAGCAAGTTTTGGAGGTGCAAGGGGCTTACAAGTATTTGGATGCTTTGCCAGGAACCATCACAGCAAAGCCTCATCGTCCTGCTTATGGCTCCGATGGAGATTATTTTTCTAAGCCCAATACAGAAGATGTAGTGGAACGCGTGTATGCTTTGATGCATGAAAGCAACCCAACTGCCTATCTTTCGCTTTATTGAAACGGTGGGATGGTGAACTGCTGAGATTCTACCACATTGGAATTATTCAGTGCCCTGTCCTTGATATAGATTCTGACCTTAAGTGTGTCAGTGGGTTCGAAAGTGCCAACCCCATCAAATCTTTGGAAGAATGCATTGGCTAAAGCTATTTGAAGATTGCCTTCTAATGGTCCCTTTTTCTGAGTAGTATTCAATATTGGGAATCTGTAGTAGAAAGGATTTACAGGAACTTGATAGGGTATACCGTCATCGGGATTAAAGTCGAGTATGCGTTCAAAGTTGTTTCCTTTTTTGATATAGAAATCGCAGAAGTAATTATAATGGTTTAGATTGGTTAGTATTTCAATGGTATCGCCAAAACTATTAAGTACTTCTCCCGTTATCCTGAAGTCATAGGGAGGGTTTGTTTCTTCACCGTTCAATCCTAAATCACCATCACCATCTGTAAAGCGAATATTGATCAGTATAGTATCTGGTCTAGGACCAGGATAGTCTATGTACGAGAGGCTCACAAATTCAATTACCGGGACTACTTCGTAATTTGGGGGGCGTTGACATGAAAAACTTGAAGCAATAGATAAATATATCAGGCCTAGAAATGATGCCTTCAATAGTTGATAGAATGTGTTTAATTTGGAAGTAACAGAAATGTTTGATTCTAGCATATGAACAAATTTAAGGATATTCATGAGTTTAAGCGTAGAATTTTAGATCCATTTGATTTCTCGCAATTGGCATTAGAACTTTTTAGATTTCAATACCAACACAATTTCGTGTATCGATTGTTTTGCGATAGTGTGTCCAAAACTCCTGCCAATACTTCTGAACTCCAACACATTCCTTACTTACCTATTTCTCTTTTTAAAAGACATTTAGTGACCAGCAGAGACGATTCTCCACTAGGTTTTTTTAGCTCCAGTGGTACTTCTTCTTTGAATGATAGATCTAAACATGCTTGGTATGATCCTGATTGGTATAAGTTGGTTTCTAAGCAAATATTTGAAAGTTACTTTAAAATTGAAGAGCCCATCATTCTTTTAGCTGCCTTGCCTGGATATGAAGAGCGCTCTGACGCCTCATTGCTATTTATGGTGGATCATTTAATATCAACCTATGGCGCAGCGCCATTATCAGGATTTTATGGCAAGGATTGGGTTTCACTAAATAAAGCAATTGAAAAAGCACTTGAACAATCTGAGATGCAGGTTGTACTTTGGGGAGTCACGCATGCATTGCTTGATTATCTCAATGAGGTAAATACATCTCATCTTCCAGAGAATAGGATTACAATAATTGAAACCGGAGGAATGAAGGGCTTGCGAAAAGAAATGGTAAAAGAAGAACTTTTTTCATTGCTTAAATTTGGTTTTAAAACAGATAAGATCATATCTGAATATGGAATGACAGAGCTTACTTCTCAGGCTTATGCTTCGAACTTATTAAAATTTACGTCAGGATTTAGCATGAAGGTTAGTGCTCGTTCTATGGAAGATCCTAATCAAGAATTGACTACAGATACATACGGATTGCTAAAGATCATTGATCTGGCAAATGTAGATACTTGTGCATTTATCGAGACAGAAGACATTGGAAAAGTATACGCTGATGGCACTTTTGAAGTTATTGGTCGTGTAGACTATAGTGATCTTCGAGGGTGTAATCTTATGAGATTTTAGCGCATTGGTATGTAGTTGTGTGATTCTGTTTCTGCACACAGCAAACAAGTTTGATATTAATTCGAAAAAATTTTTATGTTAATCATAAGTTTTTGATCTTTGCATATTAATTCTATCATTTCAAAAAAATAAGTAATTATGATCAAATTTAGATTTGTAGCACCATCAGAAGGTTTTGGTGTTGTAAAAGCAACTACACAAAAATCAGGTAAGTTGAATTTTTCAAAAGGAGCAGTAAAATTGATGGGATTTGAGAAAAATCCTTATTTCAAAATTGCCCTTAATGCAGATGATAAATCTGATAACAGTATTTACATCCTTCCAGCCAAGGATAAGGAAGCTGAATCATACAAAGCTGGCAAAGCAGGTGTATACTACTACATGAGAGCCAAGAGTGCTTTAGATGAATTAAAAGTAAATTATGAGTCTGAAAACGTGGTTTTCAATGTAGAAGAGTTGACTGAAGGTGGTATGAAGTTTTACAAACTCACCAAAAAAGGTGGACGTAGAGGAAGACCAGCAGGTAGCACAAACAAGGACTAATTTAAATTACAGTTCGTAAAAAAGGGAGCAATTGCTCCCTTTTTTTATGTCTGAGGAGTTGCGTATTTTTTCACATCCTCTTCATTGATGGGCTCATTGCCAAGAATTACCAACCGTTCTACCACATTTCTCAACTCTCGGATATTGCCTGTCCAAGGAAGTCCCTGAAGATACTTTACAGCTGGATCTTGAATCTTTTTTGGGGCTGTTCCATAGTCACTTGCCACATCGTTTAAGAATTTTTGAACAAGCAAAGGAACATCTTCACTACGCTTGGATAGTGCGGGCACATCGATGATAATTACGGACAATCGATGGTAGAGATCTTCTCTAAATCTTCCTTCCTCAATTTCCTTTTTCAGATTTTTATTAGTGGCAGCAAGCAC
>DAINOB010000037.1:0-13075 GCA_036735585.1 Cytophagales bacterium
ATCGATACCAGCTTCACGATACCCTTTTTATGAGGTGGCTTCAGCAGTTGTAATGGAATGTATTAAAGCATTTAAGAATGTTTATAAATGTCATTATCTTTACCTATCAAACTTGATAATTAAATAAAATGAACCGATTAATAATAGAAAGTCAGGACAAAGAGTTATTAGATTTAATAGCTGCACTTGTAAAAAAATCGGATGCCAAAATAATGGAAGAAAAGAGAGCAGCCAATTCCTCTGAAGACATAGTGGCATTGATGGATACAATTGCTTCTACAACTTCCATCAGCAGCATAAAAGACCCTGTTGCATGGCAAAGAGAAATAAGAACGGATAGAAAATTGCCCTTTCGAAAATGAAATATTTATTAGATAGCAATATTATCATTTACAGTATTGAGCCTGGTTATCAATATTTAAGAGATTTTTTAAAAAATCAGAATTTCTGTGCTTCCATCATTAGTAAAATTGAAGTACTAGGTTATCATAAAATAACTTTTGATGAAAAAGAAAATTTCTCGAAAATATTCAATGCCTTAGAATTATTACCAATAGATGAAAACATAATCGAGCAATCCATTGCATTAAGACAACAAAAAAATATCTTATTAGGTGATTCACTAATTGCAGCCACTGCTATTATTCATAATAATACCTTGTTGACTGCAAACGAAGTTGATTTTAAATGGGTACCTAACCTAAAAGTAAATAACCCAATCAAATAAAATTAAATATTATCTTTTCTATTCAGGTTAGCCACAGAAACAATACCATGTGATTCAAACTAGTAGATGAGAATGGGCATGAACGAGCACCTAAGCACGTCAAAAAGGATACAGATACCAGTGCGACACCTTGGAAGTTTAATTGCACCAAATTGAAAGTTTAAAAATGGCGTGAATAAATCAGCAAAGATGATTTGAAATCCCCAAATCCAAAATCCCCAAATCCAAAATCTACAATCCCACAATCCCCACTCCCCTTTACCTCATAATCCTAAACATCCTTGAAGCACCTCTGTCATTCATCATATCCAAATGCTTGTTAATGGAATACACAAAGGACACCATGAAAAATCTTCCCAAGTTGTTGATGCGCGTAGTTTCTATGAAATTGACATCTGCATTTTGAGTAATCCCCAAGTCTCTGTTTAAAAGATTGTTTACAGATACCTTGAGCTCTCCGCGGTCATTTTTCAACATCAATCTTGAAAGGGTGATGTTAAGTAGGGGTAGTTCCTGATAGAAGTTGTTGTTTGGGTTTTCATAGACCAGATAATCCAATTCCGCGTTAAGAATATTTTTCTTTTTCACTCTCAAAATACTGGAAGCTGTGTAGCTGCTGTTGAGAAACAACTGATTGGGTGAGCCAAAAGAAAATCTGGAGTCTTGTCGTGTAAGTTGATAGCCTAAATTTTGCTCAAATATTTCCTTGTAGTTGAATTGATATCGTAAGGTGCCGGTAAGTGCAGTGGTGTTGATTCTATTCTCTTGATTGTTCAAAAGATTGAGGCCAGTAGTTTGTACAGCATTAGTCCCAATTCGAAGGCGGCTATTGATCGATTTTATGGGAAAACTGAGGTTTGCATTGGCAAAGGCTCGTGTATTTTCGCCCACGTTTACGGGTTTGGTGGTGCGCACCAGTCGTTCGTCTACTTCTTGACTGGTTACAATGGCATTGGTTTCATAGGTGTAGTTTCCAGAAACAAAAAAGGCCATAAAAGTGACAGGATTGAAGAAAAAGTAATTTGTCCTAAAGTTATGTCTATAGGCTGGCTTGAGGTCAGGATTTCCTGTGCTGATATTGAGTGGATCTGTGTTATCCACGATGGGTTGGAGGTCTGTAATGCTAGGCTCTTGAACGCTGGTTTCATAATCAAAATTCAGCCTTCGGGAGCTTGAGAAATCGTAGTTGAATCGGGCTATGGGCAGCACATTGGTAAATGAACGGTTAATCTTGGTATCTCTTAGGGGTAAAAATCCATATAGATTGGTTTCTTGAAGCGACACACCTATGGAAGCATTGTACTTTGTGCGGTTCAGGCGAAGGTTCATGCCCGGCTTATGATAGCGGTAGGTGCTGTTGAATTTATTGGTCAGCTGTGGGTTCACTCTTTCTATTCCGAGTGAATCTGTGTTGCGAACATCCTGATTGGAGATATTCTCATTATGCGTGTAGGTGTAGTTGGTTTCCCAATACAATCTTCTGGCAATGGGCTCAGTATAGGTAATAGTGCCTCCAGTACTTAGGGTAGACCCTGTGGTAACATTGCTTTGCCGAGTAGTAAGGCTTACTTCACTTTGAGGACCAAAGGTATTCAGCGCGTTAAGCTCAGTGTCGCGGGTGCGGTCTGTAACATTGAGGATAACATTTGTGGTCAGTGAGCGCCCTCTCTTGGCAAACTTATGCCTCCAGAGTAAATTGTTGTTTGCATTGAGCGTGTACCCTTCGGCTTCCGTATCTCTTAATCCTGTGTTTTGACGAACTCCAGTTTCAGAACCTACAGTTTCTGCATTGCTTGATGAATTGCTCAAGGTTTGATTGTAGCTGATGTTGGTGGTGAATTTTAAGCTGTTCATCGAGTCCACCTTATGGTCGAGACTGGCGCTGAGTCTATGATTGTAATTACTATTGTTTTGAACCGTTTTGTCTGTCAAAGCAAAATTCCCACTTGGTAAGAAATTGTCTCTTTGCAGGTCTGTTTCTATAAAATGGTTGAGCTGATTGTAAAGATAACTGGCGTTGAGTTCGGTCTTTGCTGATAATTGTCGGTTAAGATTTATTCCTCCAGCATAGTTTTCCATGATACCATTTTGCCTCTGACCATTGTTGATCAAATTAGAGGCTCCGCTTCCCAGATTCAAGTTTCTACGTCCACCACCTCCAAGGGCTGCAGCATTTCCAGAAAAATTGATGTAATCCTGAATAGAAAAACCTTGCTCGTTGATGTTATTGGATTGACCTAAAAAGGATAGTTGATTTCCTTTGGAAAACTTGTTGAGATTTCCTCTCAATCGATACCTCTCATCGTTACCAATTCCAGCCTCTACTTTGCCAAAGCTTCCATTTCTTTTCTCTTCTTTCAGTTCCAGGTTTATCGTTTGTTCTCTTACGCCATCATCAATACCAGTGAAGTCGGCTGTTTCAGATTTTTTCTCAAACACCTGCACTTTAGATATTGCATCAGCTGGCAGATTTTTGGTGGCCAATTTCGGATCTCTTCCTCCAAAAAAGTCTTTGCCATCTACCATCACACGCTGCACTTGTTTGCCTTGAGCCGTAACATTTCCCTCCCGATCCACCTCTACACCAGGGAGTTTTTTGAGCAAATCCTCCACATTGGCATTGGGCACTACTGTAAATGACTGAGCATCAAACTCTATAGTATCTTGCTTGATCACCACTGGCACACGTTCTCCCTCTATCATAACTTCCTTTAGTTCTTTGTTTGCCAATGGGAGGTTAATTTTACCCAAATCGTAAACCTCTGAATCTAAAGGCTTTTCTACAGTTTTAAACCACGGAAGGTATCCAGTGTACACTATTTTGACAATGAATGGGCCAGGATTAGGTGCCTTGAGTTCAAAACGACCTTCAAAAGTGCCTGCTGCAAATGCCGCTAAGGTAGAATCTGATTTGTTTAGCAACATCACTGTCACAGAGGGTAGTCCTCCTGATAGGCTATCTGCGACCTGTCCTGTAATCTTAAAACGTTGAGCGTTTACTTGCATCGAAAGCAAGGTTAAACAGCTCAAAAGGAGCCATAAAGCTAGTTTTTTATGGGACATTGGACGAGAAGAAGTAGGTTGTAAGGGTTAAAGAATCAGTATTAGTTTCGCTGAAAATTGAAACCATTTTGTCTCATCTTTTCCATTTGCTCCTTCATGAGTACGTTAAATTCTGCTCTGGTAATTTTTGTTCCTGAAGTGGGAATTTGGATGTCATTTTTTCTTAATTTTTTATCGGAAACCAGCACAGCCGTCATAGTGGTAGATCTTTCTACAAACTCTAGTGCGAGTACTGTACCTGGCAATGTGCCATAGATATCGGGTCCAATATATGGTCTGAGCTGCATGGAATACCAAGCATTGATGTTCTGTTTTTGAGCAGTGTCGTAGTAAGTGGCAAGTTTGCAGGTATACCCCAAGATGGACTTTTCCTCCTCGGAAAATTTCCAAGGCAGCACATTTAAAGTATCGGAAATTAGATACGTTTTGCCCATAAACTCCATTTGGCTGAGGCGTGTTTCCGTGTCAGAGTTTACATATTGAACTCCCAAGAACCTGCCCATATTCCACCGCATTCTTCTCCCACCAGCAGGTGCGGCATCGGGATCTTCATCTTCTTCTATTGGTCTGCTGTACGATTCTGTGGCATTGAAAAAAGTTTCAGTTCTGAATGTATTGTATTCAGGAATCATTGCTTTAAGCTCCTCTCGCTCTTTCGGAATATTTTTGTGCAAATTCACCTTTACCTCATACTCAATGCGCCCTTCCGATAAAATTTGCGATTGAACAGGATGAGAAAAAAAAGTATACAGAAGGAATGTGTACAGTAGGGGAGCAGAGGATTTCATTGGGCGTTTAAATTGATTAAAACACAAATAAGACTGAATTTGCATATCAAAAGTTTAATGAGGTTCCCCGAATTCGTTAAGCAGCCTCTTTATTTTACTAGCGGACGTAGCTGGTGACAAATGGATTGAGGTATAAGTGCAAAAAAAAAGATGTGCATCGCTACACATCTTTCTTTGTCAGTTATAAAACTTGTTAAGCTCTTACTCTTACCATGCGTATTACGCTCAGTTTGTTCAACACCCATATAACAGGGTAGGTTGGGTCAAATTCAAACCATTTAACAGCGAAATTTGGACGCATAGGCAATTTGTGGTGATTGTTCTGGAACAATTCACCCAACATGAATATGTCGAATATTAATGAATTTTTAGATTTGTCATGGTTGTCAAAATTAGAATAACCATACTTATGTCCACTCCAGTTAACCACTGCTCCTTGGATAGGTCCCATGAGGAAGTGAATAGGTAAGAACAAGAACATCCACCACTGAGTAGCAAATATTACATAGAAAGCGACATAAAGCGCAATGAAAGAAGATCTACTGATCCATGAATCTGCAAATTTTTCGAATTTATGCCACTCTGGGTAGTTGTGTTCAAATCTGTCTTCTACCACTACTTCCTTGCGCAACACTTCATTGTAAATGTTTTTGGTTTCCCACATCATGGTAAACACATTTTTGCTGTGATGTGGTGAGTGTGGATCTTTATCGGTGTCACTAAATGCATGGTGCATGCGATGGAGGATGGCGTAGGCTCTGGGACTCAAATAGCTACTTCCTTGTGTGATGTAGGTCATCACGTAGAAGAAGCCTTCCCAAAACTTTGTCATGGTGAACATTTTGTGGGCTGAATAGCGGTGAAGAAAGAAACTCTGGCTGAATAAAGATAAATACCAGTGTAGAACGAGAAAAATAATTACAATCACGAGATACTTGTTTAGTGAATAAAACTTTTCGAACTGCAATATACAGCTTAACATTATGCAAACCTTAAAAACCGATCCAAAGGTTCCAAATGCGATTATGATCTGGAAAATAAGTTTCCTTAATAAGTGAAATTTGATCCTCGTATCTTTTTTTAAAACTTCAATACTTCATGAGAATATGCCTCAAATCAATCTTTGGGGATAATTTTTTTCTCATTAACTGATTTAAATCAGTTCAAAGAGATTGCCTCAGGGCTGGTTGGAGAATTCGATACTTAAAATTCTTTTGAATCTAACGGTCAAGTATAAGAGCAGTAGCGGATTTCAAAGCGATTACCTGTCCGCCACCACCAAAATTTATTAAATGTACAGACCTTAATTTTAGCACTTCAACCGCTATTGCTCTTATACAATGTTGTAAGCCGTTTATCTTTTCTTTTTCACCCATTTAAAATAAAACCGTTCAGGGTCTCCATCGTCTAGTCCGTTAATTTCACCTGCAAAAGCGAAATCTGCTTTAGAAAGTGCTTTTTGCATTTGAATATTTGAACTATTTGTAGAAGTGAAAATCTTATCCGATTTGCATTGCTCACATATAAGGTCGAATGTTTTTCCACCTATCCCTTTTCCCCTATATTTTTCATTTATGATTATCAGCTCTATCCAACCTTGATCAAAAAAACGGTAATCGAAAATTACAAATCCAACTTCTTGGTTTTCTACTAAAATGAGAAAGCATTCGTCATTTGATATTGCTTTTGTAATTTTTTCTTCTCTGTTGAGTTTGATATGTTCGTCTTTGTCAAGGTTGTAGTCAAAGTCAACTACAACTGCTATGTCTTTGCTTGTAGCTTTTCTTAACCTTATGTTTTCCATATCAATAGTCTGTTTCTGCTTGCTTTAAATGGCTTACAACTGATTGATTGAGCCTATTAATTGTGTCTATTTAATAGCTCAGAAGCACTCTGAATTGCTGACTCAGAAGGATTCGCTCCACCAATCATGGTGGCAATATGCATCAAGCGTTCTTTAGAAGTTAGCAAACGGATAGTGCTTTGTGCTGCCTCCTTATTTTCATCCTTGTAAACAAAGAAGTGGGCATCCCCAGCCGCAGCCATCTGAGGAAGATGGGTAATACTCAATACCTGATGTTTGCCTGACATTTTTTTTATTAAATCAGCTACTTTGAGAGCTATCTCTCCCGATATGCCTGAATCTATTTCGTCAAAGATTAATGTGGGCATAGCCACTCTTTGGGCTAAAATAAATTTGACACAAAGCATTAATCTTGAAAACTCACCTCCGGAAGCCACCTGCCGAAGTGGTGCAGGGCTGATGCCCTTGTTGGCGCTAAATAATATAGAGATTTCATCTAAACCATGGGGAAGAGGCGTCTCCACCAAAGTCCATTGTATTTCCATGCGGGCATTAGGCATTCCCACCTCTGGAAAAAGCGGATTGATCCCTTCTTGAAAAAAAATCCAAGATTGTTGGCGCGCTTCATGTAGCGCTTTTCCGGCTTTTTGGCACGCTTCCAAAGCCTCTTGCATCTGCTGCTCAGCTGCTACTATATATTCATCGATATTTTCAGCTTGTTGCAATTCCTTATTCAGTGATTCTCTCAGATCAATGAGACTTTGAACACTAAGCACCCCATGTTTTTGATAAAGTCTGTATAAAAGGGTAAGCCGATCTTTTATCTTCAACATAGCCTCTTGGTCTGGCTCGGTCTGCGATTCCAGCACTTCTAGCTCACCGCATACATCTCTCAACTCTATCCAAGTGGCTTCCATACGCTCATACAGTGGCTTGTAGGTGGTACTTAGTTTTTGCAACAGTTGAAGGCTTTGCATAGCATTGGCCAAAACACTTGTTGCTGCAAATTCACCTTGGTCCAAGAGCAGAATCAATTCATTTAACTTCACCTTAATCTGTTCTGCATGCTCCAGTACCTTCAGGGTGTCTTCCAACTCTGATTGATTGAGTGTATCTAGTGCGGCTTCATCCAGCTCTTGATAGATAAAACGCTTATAGTCCAAATCCTTGGTGCTGTCAGTGCGCTGTTGAATTAGTTTGCGATGTTGGCTTTCACATTCCTTCCACCACTTATAGGCAATCCTATACTTTTCAAATACTGTAGCATCTAAAAGCAATTGGTCTAGCAGTTTGATTTGAGCCTCAGCAGAACCCAATGACAAAGTTTCGTGTTGGGCATGAATATCTAAAAGTGGAAGGGTAAGCGCTTTTAAAGCATCCAGGGTAACTGGAGAATCATTGACAAAAGCCCTTGATTTTCCGCCAGGAGCAATTTCTCTTCTAATTATTGTTTCATCCGCATAATCCAGATCATGTCGGGTAAAAGTATCCAGCATGTTCAGATTTTTGACGTCAAAAACTGCTTCTACTACACACTTTCTACTTTCATCTAGCAGAACTTTGGAGTCTGCACGCTGACCTAAGAGCAGTTGAATTGCCCCCAACATAATGGATTTTCCTGCGCCAGTTTCACCAGTGATGGTATTGAGCCCAGATGAAGGCTGCATATACAGTTGGTCGATCAGCGCAAAATTCTGTATGTCAAGACTTTTCAGCATGAGCTGGAGATTTCGTAATCAAGATTTGATATTTCTCTAGCATAAATTAGCAGCAAGTGCCCAAATGAGTTTCTAAAATGCCATGGTTCCGAATCTAAATTCTCAGGCTTTGCCAGAAATACTCTACCATCTTTCAAATGTAAATGAAGAAGCGTATTCTTGAGCGATAATGCCTGTTTTCTCAATTCTTCTACAGATAATTTCACAATCCTTCGAGCCATTACTCTTTGAGTAGGTCAGCGATTTTTTGATCAAAGCGACTTTTAAAGTTTTCAAAATGTATCCCTGTGCCTGGTCCTGAAAATCCTGTATGAATATGCCTTATTTTGCCTTTTTTATCTAGGATCAGCGTAGAAGGATAGGCTTTTATTTTGCTGATCATGGGTAGTTTAGTGGAAGCTGTACTGTCAGGCACTCCAGCAATGGCAATAGGGTAGGGAACTTGCATTCTTTTCGCCATAGCGGCTACTCTTAATGAGGCTTTTTCAATTTCTGGGGAAGATTCAAAAGCCAATCCTATAACTGCCACATCTTGGTATTTCTCCGATTTGAGCCAGTCCACAAGAAATTTTGTTTCATCCATGCAATTGGGACACCAAGTACCCAACAATTGAACAATGGTCACCTTACCAAGATATTCTGGGGCCGGATAATTTAAAGTCCCGCCCCTGTACTCAGGAAATGATATGACAAATGAAGAATCAGGACTGGCAATACGTGTAAGTGTATCAGGATCGGGCAGGCTGGCTGATTCATTTTTTACCGAACGCCAAGTTCGATATCCGCTTTTTCCACTCCAAAATTGACCATTCAGCACACTATCTCCACCCATACTTGCTTGAAAAAGAAAGATATGGTCCCCATCAAATGCAGACAATAGCAGAGTACTTCCAGTAACCATTCCTTCCAAATAGCGATAATCTCCACTTGAGGTCAAAAACGAGCCTGTGAGCTTTCGATCCTTTTGACTAAAAATCCCTATGGCTTGAGTGCTGTCTCCATTGGGTTTGAAGAATGAAGTTTCCCAAGTACCTGTAAAATCAAACTCTGCAGCATAGGAAGTTGGCATAAATCGGTAGTCAGGACCAAACTCTAGCAGGATAGGAAGCTCATACACCTGATTGGGAATGTGCTTAATCAGCGTTCCTGAGATGAGTGTATCTCCAAATTGTTTTGCCCTGATCTCGTTGTTAAAGATATGCATGGGAATAAAAATACTGTCTCCATCTTGCACAATATCATCCAGTCTAAGTCGCTCTTCTGCATTGATGAGATAGGCCACCAAGCGGCTGCTATCTTCCAAGAACTCTATTTGAAAAGGCACATCTCCAGCTTCTATTTGAATGACTCCTCTCCAAATACCCTCACGAGGCTGTTTGTCCGACCTTTTGGAGCCACATGATATAAAAAATAGAAGTGCCCCTGAGAGGTAAAGAAAGGATAGTATCTTGCTGCGCATTAGTTCGGTAGCTTAGAATGCAAAACTATCAAATATTTCAGGGCTTAAAAGTATTGGAGTTGGCAGGTGTTCTGGCTGGGCCTGCAGTGGGTCAATTTTTTGCTGAGCTAGGTGCGGATGTAGTAAAAGTAGAAAGCCCAAGAGGTGGCGATGTTACACGAAGTTGGATAGGTAGTGAAGAGAAAAACAAGCACACAATAAGCGCCTATTTTGCCTCGGTAAACTGGGGAAAACGCTCAATCATTGCCGATCTGAGAAATGAAGTCACAAGAAATACGATCCAGATATTGGCTTCAAAAGCAGACATCATTATTGCGGCCTTCAGACCTGGAGAAGCAATCAAATTAGGTTTGGACTATGAATCGCTTAAAATTTCAAATAAAAGATTGATTTATGGCAGCATCACAGGTTATCCACAAGGGTCAGTGCGTGCAGGCTATGATGCAGTGATACAGGCAGAAAGTGGATTTATGCATTTGAACCGAGAACCCGGTGCTCCACCACAGAAAATGCCTGTAGCCTTGGTAGATTTATTGGCTGCGCATCAATTAAAAGAATCACTTCTTTTGGCACTCATTCAGCGATCCAACACAGGATTAGGAAGCCAAGTTGCAGTGAGTTTGATGGAATCTGCCCTAGCTTCTCTAGCCAATCAGGCCACAAATTTTTTCTACACTGGTAAGGAACCTCAACCCATGGGTTCGGCACACCCCAACATAACACCCTATGGCACCGTGTATCGTACAAGAGACAATAGGGAGATACTTTTGGCAGTAGGTAACGATAGACAATTCAAGGATTTATGCCTGATATTGGATTTGACATTGTATCAAAATGATCGATATAAATCCAATCCTCAGCGTGTACTCCACCGGCAATCCCTAGAGGCGATTTTGAAAGACGCCATCTTGCAACAGGACAGCAAAACTTTGATTAAAAAGCTTGAGATCTCAGGAGTCCCTGCTGGGCTGGTTTCCATGGTAGGAGAAGCTTTGCAAGATCCAGATCATGCTGCAGTTTTGCACAAAAATTTGTTTGCCACTGGCCTTCGACAGACCGTATTTCAATTCAATCAAGACAGAGGTAGAAGCCTGAGTCCACCACCAGAATTGGGTGAAAATACAGTAGGTGTTTTGGTAGATTGGTTAGACTATGACCCTCGAATTGCAGAAGATTGGAAGGAAAAGCAGGGCTGATCGACTTGTTAGAATTTAAATCTAACTTTTTACATCCCATCTTCTTGCAACTCACTCCAATAGACTCCTTTTTCTTCTAGAGGCAATCGTATCTCAAGTTCCGCTCCAGAATTGTGAGAAAATATTTCAACTTTACCATGCATTTCCGCGGTTAATCGGTGAACAATGGCCAAGCCAAGTCCAGTAGATGACTCACCACCAGTGGGCCTTGCGGATAATCGAGTGAATTTTTTGAAGGCTAATGCTAAATCTTTTTCAGTAAAGCCAGGACCCTCGTCTTTGATACTGAAATAGACCTCTTTTACGCTTTTATGCACTTTGCAAACCACCCGTTTCCCATACGGAGTAAATTTGATTGCATTGCTTAGAATATTTTCTAAAATTCTATGCATGTTTGAACGATCTGCTAGAAAATAGATGGATTCACTGGAATTCAGGAAGTGTATGAACAATTCTTTTCGTTCTGCCTCTACCCTGAATTCTTCGATCACTTGCTCCATGATCTTATTGGCTTCTAATCTTTCGGGTTTGGGGACCTCATTGCTTTCTAGATAAAGGATTTCATTGATCATTTTCCGGCCATAGGCCAACTCACTTTTTATTTTTCCGAGCAATTCTTGCCTCTGTTCTTGGGTTAATTCTTTGCCAGAGAGCACATCAGAGTGTGCTAGAATTCTTGTGATAGGCGCTCTAAGATCATGCACCATCAAGCCTGTCATCAATTTGTTTTCTTCTAATACTTGTTGAAGGGTATCATTAATTTCTTGGATTTCTTTGTTTTTTGTGCTGAGTGATTCTGATAAGGTTCTATACCTACGATACACTTGAAAGATAGCCAATGCAAAAATAGAGACAATCAGAAATCCCGCGACTCCACCAATGGTATAATAGCGTTGTTGATTTAGGTCAATTTCACGCTGACTGGCCAATTCATTTAGGCGCAGGTTTTCAGAACTGCTTTTCTCCACTTCATATCTTGTACGAAGTTCCTGCATTTGTTTTTGGGTATTTTCATTGGTGAGTGAATCTTGCGCCCTTTTATAAAGCCTGTGGTAATTTAAGGCAGAACGGTAGTCTCCCATATCCTCATAGCATAGGTGATAACGCTTATAGGAAGAAACCAGATAATCAAGTGCTTGTGTTTTTATGGCAAGCTCTTCCCCCAACTTAGTAAACTGGATTGCTTGTTCGAAATTTCCTGATTGGCGGTAGTTATCAGCTAGGTTTCCATAGGTGCTTGCCATTCCTCTTAGGTCGTCAAGTCTTTCTTTAATTTTCAGCGAACGCTGATAGTACATTCTGCTTTGCTCAAAAAGTCCTTGATCTTCATAAGTGATGCCTATGTTGTTATATAATTTAGCTACCAACCTAGGTTGTGTTTCCTCACTTATATAGCTAAGAGCTGTCAAAAAGGTATCTCTGGCTTGGCCATATTCCTCTCTGCGCATCCAAACCAGCCCAATGCCATTGAGTGCCTGAGCCCTACCAACACTATCTGAGAGACTTGAGAAAATGTTTAAAGACTGTTGGAAATAGACCAATGCAGTGTCGTAATTGAATTGTATGTTGTATAAAAAACCGATGTTATACAGGCACTGGCCTCTTCCTATTGCAGAACCTATCTCGTCATAGCTTTTTAGTGCTTTTAGATAAGAATCCATACCCTCTGCTAATAAGCCTTTATTCATATGAATTAAGCCTTCCTCCAAATACAGCTCAGCAGGAATAGATTCATTCCTGAACAAATGCCATTCCCTTGCTTTATTCAAATAATCATTGGCAGAATCATACTGCACAACATATCGATACATAGTAGCTAAAGTGCGATACAGAATACCTATTGGAACATCCTCTTTTGTTTGGTAGGCGGTATCCAATTGGTTTTTCAGCCATGCGATTCCTTTTTTGGGCGCTTCTCTTTCTAGATGAGCAATCGTTGCATAGTGATTATTTTCCCAAGTGGCTCCAATGCCTAAACCTGTACTGAATAGCCAGAGAAAAAAGGCTAGTCTTGTACTTTTATTCGTGATGATAAATCGAAACATAGGATGCAAGAATATTTTCGATCGACAAGATAAGAAATTCTAAAGGCCGATAAGACCAAAAGAGTAGCACGTCAAAATCTCTTTAAGCGATACGTCTTTAACCCTTATCTTGCCCACCTATTAAAGTTTATGGAAGTAATTAAAGCAGAAATCATCACCATAGGGGATGAGATACTTTATGGACAAATACTAGATACCAACAGTCAATGGATCAGTGATCAGTTGAACACTTTGGGAGTAAAGGTGGTACAAAAAACCGCCATTGGTGATGTAAA
>DAINOB010000038.1:0-13070 GCA_036735585.1 Cytophagales bacterium
AAGTTGCCATCTGCTTCTACATAAGTCTCATAGTAAACTCTTCCCAAGTCGTTTTTTACTTGCACTTTCTCCATTTGTATGTTTATTAAATTGATGAAAAATTGATGTTGTTGTTTATCAAGCGGTAGATCCATTACCTGTGAATATGGCGAGTTGCTGCTCCAGCTCTTTTACCCGCTGTTTAAAAGACTCTTCTTTTTCCTTGGTCTTCATCATGTATTGTTCCATAATTTTTTTCTGAGAAGAGATTTGTGTTTCAGCACGCTCCTTTTCTAGTCTTCTTATTTCCTCAATTTCAGTATAAGATTTGGCCAGCTCTTCTTGGGTAGTTTGAAGCTCTTCCATGTTTTGCCTCATCTCCTCTTCTTGTGCACGTAGCATTTCTGCTTGTTGCATGGCCTCTACCTGCATGTTCTTTGATTGAGAAATGTCAGTAGCCAGTTTAATCACCTTTACTATTGTTCCGTTGTTGTCTCTCACTGGAGAATAGACTGCTTGTAACCATATTTCCCTTCCACTTTTGGTTACTCTTAGGGCTTCAGCATTTATGGTTTTTCCGGAAGCTAAATTATCCCAGAACTTGCTATACTCATTTGAATTTTTAAAATCAGGCGTTAAAAACATGGAGTGGTGCTTTCCCGCTATTTCACTTAAAGTATAGCCCATAGATTGAAGAAAAATGTCGTTAGCATCTATAATAATCCCATCAGTCCAAAACTCTACCATTGAAATATAGGCATTAACGGTGTTAAGCAAACCTTGCATGTTTATTTTCTCAGCTTCAATAGCTTCCTGTGTAGCGGCCAGTTCTTCCATATTCTGGCGCATTTCTTCCTCTTGAGCTCTAAGCTGTTCTGTTTGTATTTGACTTGCCTCTAGTAATGACTGTGTCCTTTCACTATCCTTTACATTCTTAATGGTGGAAGCAATATTCTCTGACAACCGATTAATGAATTCTATTTTGTATTGGGGCAAAACCTCAAATGAAGCCATCTCTATTACACCATATATCTGATCATTTACTATCAGAGGCGAAATGAAAACACATCTTGGGGGTGCATCACCAAGACCTGATGTGATGTTGATATAGTTTTTAGGAACATCAGTGATATATATTTGTTCCTGCTCTAAAGCGCACTGCCCTGCCAAACCTTCACCCAACTCTATTCGCTTTGAAATATGTTTCCTTCTATCAAATGCATAGCAGGCTACCATCTCTAGATGTGAATCATTGTTATTCTCCTGCTCAATTACAAAGAGTGCACCTTGATTGGCATTCACATATTTGATCAAATTTGCTAGAATGTCATAGGTAAGTTCTTCTAGATTCAGGGAAGCTTTATTCCTTAAAATGTCTGAGAATTTTGCCAAACCTACGTTTACCCAGTTTCTTTCTTCTTCTTCTATTGCAATCTTTGAAAGATGGTTTTGGAGAGATACTAAAGAAGCTCCGATATCACTTGCTTTCAGCTCCTCGGAAATCGAAATAGATAGATTTGTGTTCTCTAATTCTTGAATAAAGTCAGAGGCTTCTGAGATATGCCTCTTGACCAATTCAAAATTTAACTTAACTCCTTCACAGTCCTTGTCCTTCCCAAAGAACTTTTTAATGTTTTGCATTTTACTTTTAAATTATTCTAGAATATTGAAAGAAATTACTTTGAAACTGTTTTCATAGGCTTTAACCCTAATTGCAAAGCCTGAGCATTGTATAGTTTTATTGCGATTTCATCATCTAAAATATGATATCTTGCTCCGATATACTTTGTAATCTTGCCATTCTCATCTTTGACAGGAACAATGCTAGCGTCTGCCCAATAATGTGAACCATCTTTGGCTCTATTCTTTACTATTCCCTTAAATGTTTGGCCTGATTTAATTATTTCCCAAAAGATTTTAAACAACTCCTTTGGCATATCCTCATGCCTAAAGATATTATGTGGCTTTCCTATTAATTCTTCTCTTGAATACTTAGATACCTCACATAGTTTATCATTCACCATTAATATATTTCCATAGGTATCAGCTTCAGAAAGAATTGTAGTTTGTCCAAAAACCATCTCACGAACCTCAAGTGAAGCTTTTAATTCTTGAGCTTCTTTCATTTGCTTCTCAATCAGTTCCTGAGTTGCCTGAAGTTCTTCAAGATTCTGCCTCAATTCCTCTTCATTAGCTCTGATCTCTTCTAACTGTGATTTTATTTCAAACTCTTGCTCTTTTTGTTTTGAAATGTCTTTGATAAAGGCAGTATACTGAATTCTACCTTCTACGCTTACTCGGCTTAGTGTCAATAAAATCCAAAATTGAGAACCATCTTTTCGTGAAGCCATCAGCTCTCTACCTATCCCTACTACCTTATTCTCTCCTCCTTTGATGTTATTATCTACATAATTGTCATGGTTCTGCCTATGCTCTAAAGGCACAATCATTTTTACATTTTGACCAAGGACTTCTTCTCTTTTATACCCAAACATTCTTTCGGCCGATTGATTATAAAAAATAATTTCCTTGTTGGCATTTATGGTAATTACTGAGTCAATTGCCTGCTCAAAGGTATCACTGGAAATTTTTGCCTGAATAATAACTTCATTTTCCAGCTGCTTTTGTGCTGTAATATCTTTTGCAATCTTAATGACATTACTTGGTTTGCCTTTGATATCAAAGATTGGGGCGTAAGTTCCGTCTATCCATACTTTGCTGCCGTCTTTTGCCACTCTTGCAAATTGGCCTTGATGGAACTCCGCTCGATTTAACTTCTGCCAAAATTCACTATACTCCTTTGATTGTGCGTATTCGTTCTCAACAAACATACTATGATGCTTCCCCTTGATTTCATCCAGAGTGTAGCCCATTGTTGTTAAAAATAATTCATTAGCCTCCTGAATATTGCCTGAAAGGTCAAACTGTATTATTGCATTGGTTTCATTTATAGCACTTAGTTGATAATGAGAATAAAGTGCAGCCCTCTTTGTCTCAGTAACGTTTGCTTGAACAGCAATATAATTTTTCAATTCCCCATTTTCAAAAACAGGGTTGATGGCTAATGAGATCCAATATTCTTTGCCTTGTTTATCATAATTTAATATTTCATCGTAAAACGCTTCTTTACGATCTAACTTTTCTCTCATTCTTTTTACAGTATTCTTATCTGTATCTGGTCCTTGCAAGAAACTTCCTAGCTTCTTACCAATACTTTCCTCTAAAGAATACCCTGTCATTTTTGTGAATCCTTCATTCACATATTCAATTAATCCTTTTGCTGAAGTAATGATCACTGAATTGTCTGTGTTATCGGCCACTAGAGATAGTTTTTCAGATTTCTTCAAAGACTCTTCTGCCAAACTTTTAAGTCTGTTCATTTCCTCCATACTGTTGGATAATTGCTCTTGAGTCACGGCCATTTCTTCCATGTTTTGGCGCATTTCTTCCTCTTGCGCTCTCATCTCCTCAGCTTGAATTTGAGACTCTTCCAATAGGGCTTTAATTTTATCAGTAGTATGAGCCGAAATAATCGCTGACGCTATATTCTCACAGGCCTTCTTTACAAATTCTATTTCGTTCTCTGTAAATGTTTTGAAAGCGGCCAGTTCAATGACTCCAACAGTTTCATCATTGGTTTTGATTGGCATCATTAGAACGGCATTGGGAGGTGCATCGCCTAGACCAGAAGTAATCCTGATATACTCTGAAGGTACTTCCGTGAGATATATCATGTCCTGCTCCATAAAGCATTGGCCTACCAAACCTTCATTGGTTTTTAAACGCTTCTCCAAAAACTTCTTTCTGTCAAAAGCATAGCAAGATTTAAGTTCAAGTTCTTGATAGTCATCTTCTCCTTGCACTATAAAAATAGCACCTTGATTCACGCCAAGATATTTTACCAGTCCTCGAATCAATGCATCACTTAGTTGCTCTATTCCATCAGTATTAGATCTGAGTATTTCTGCTACTTTATTTATACCCAAAGAGATAAATTTTTCTTCCTGTTCACGTTTATTGGCAGTAATCAAACTGTCTCTCATTTTAAGTAATGAGGCCCCTAACGTATCGCCCTCCTTTATTTGATAAACGTACTGTAAGTTACCTTTACTAATCTCATCAGCAAAAATGATATTGTTTTGAACATGGGTAATCTGGGTATTTAGTTCTGTGATTTTATCTTCTCCAGCGAGTGTATTGATTCTAAGATCATAAGCCCAATATCCACTGATAAAAAAGATAACTGCTGCTAATCCGGCATGGAAAATAAAAGTTTGTAAATCCATGTATTCCAATTGCGTGAAATACACTTCTGGTACTCCTGAGTATTGTAAATAGGCAAAAACGGAGTGATGAACTACTACTACAATCGCCAATGGTAATTGCAACTTCCAGTTTTGATACGTAATAAGAAGTATAGAGCCTACAAATACAAAGAAGTGCATTTCGAAAAGACCATGCATTTGATAGATAAATTGGGCCATGAACACAGCCAATACAGCTGATCCTACATACTGATATAAATTGCTATTGGGTAAAAGTAACTTAGAACCAAAAAATGCCAAAAGGGACAATCCACCTACGCCTATAGCTATGATAAAAGTATCGTAGTAAAAGGATAGAAAGATGCCGAAAGCGAAGTACATGAATAGGGTTATACCCAAAATCTTATCAGATTTGGTCTTGATGTTGAGAAGCAGCATATCGGCCTCTGAACGATCATTAAAAGTGCTTGATTGAATTTTTCTCATTTTAGTTGGTTGTTACAATTGAAAATAGAACATCCGTACGCAGGCAGATTCTGTTGCGCGAGGGTTAAGCTGGGCTCATCGGCCAAAGACTGCTCTAAGGCGAGCCTTACAAATTGAGTTTCTTTATTTGTACAGTATCGATTGAGGTTATAGTTACCTTTATACACCATTTGCCCCAAAGGATTGAAAAGCACTGCTTGTGGTGTTGAATACACTCCGCAAGTTTGCGCCAACTGATAATCATCATCTAACAACACTTGATTCATAAATTTGCATTGGTTCTCAGCTTTCTTTAAATCTCCCCAAGGAGGAACAACAGCGACGATATTAAGCTTTGAACCATATTTGAATTGGAGCTCCTTGATGTGTTTAAGATTAAATTTGGAGCAGGGGCAATCGGGATTATAAAAATGTATAAGTGTGTAGTTTTTGCCGGAATCTTCAAGTTGGATGTCAAGATTGCTAAAATGAACCTGCCCAACTGGCTGGAAGTCATTCGGAACGGGTGTAGGTTTTCTATACTGAATATCAACCTCCCAGAAAATCCAACTGATGCTCACAAAACAAACCGAGAGAAGCAGTAGCGTAAAAACATATTTAGTAACAGGCATACCCTTAATGGTTAGGACGCTACAAATGTGCAGCTATGACCCCAAAAAGGAACCTGATTTAGAACAGCCTTCTTACCATGTAAGTAATTGTGCAAAGAAGTATCTTCGACAGCAATTTTTTAGGCAGTTATGATGCTTTTGACAACTCTAGCATACTAGAAACCACCAGAATTAAAATAATATATGGGTAAGCTTGAAGCAATAATCCCAACGAAACTACTAGTTAAGGCTAGGATAAGGTGGGTTAAAAACACATGCCGATAGTTTGGGGGAAAAATAAGGAATCACCAGAGGGCATCCCAAATCTCTCAAAAGATATACAATAAGCTTAATGTTAAGGCTGCTATTATGTGTAACGGAGACCAAATGAATATTGCAATCGGCTGTTACACTGCTTACGCCTTCTATAGAAGATACTGCTTTTATTACCATATCGGCTGTATCTTGATCTACAAGGTTCTCTACTCTATATAAGGTTGTGTTCACTATGCTTTGACTCTATTGAACAAAATTGAATATTAGCTCAAAACAGAAAAATGACCTTTGTCAGTCTGAGCAATAATTAATGAATCAGAACCAATGTTTCAAGCTTCTTCAATCCCAGATCCGTCTCTACCATGATAAGGTAGTTTCCATTAGGCCAATCCCCACAATAAATTCTTTCCGAAACATTCATTGATGAAGAATACATTTTGAAGCCAACACTATTAAAAACAACTACTTTTTTTATAGGTGATACTCCATTGATATTAAAAAAATCATTTGCCGGATTGGGGAAAACCTGAACCTTTTGACCTTCAGAGATTGGAGCATAAACGACTTTTGGCTTAGGATTTTCATCTCCATCCGTCTTGTAAAGAATCTTCCAATAAGAGCCAAGATTGCTATTATCGGTTTTAAATATATACTGCTGAATGTTTTCAGATGGCTGAAAGGTCGTTTCTTCTACAAAATTAAAGCTTGATCCATCTTTACTATTGTAAAGCTGAAGGGTTTCGGGATGATTATTTACCAATAAATTCCAATGCAAGACCAAGTTTCCCGATTCATGTCTGTAATTACAGTCAAGAACTCGTATAGGAAGTGGAGCAAGTGCCACACCACTACAATCGTAGGAAGCAGTAATAACTCCTGATTCCTGATATTGGACCGCAGGAGCCATCATACACTTTGTTAGAAGCTGAACCTATTCGGATTTGCTCATTAGGATTACAGAAATCACAAGTAATGCTCCCAGTATTCTGAAGGTATATCAGGGATGATGCTGATATCTCTAGCTTACCATTGTCAAAGTTGAGTGTTTCAGCAATATTAACTCTTAAATTCAGAGAAGTACTTCCAATGTTAGAAGTCAGCCTGATTATAACTGAAGCAGGGATCACTAAACTATCTCCTGAGGCTGGAACTCCAGAAGGAACCCAACTCGAAGCACTATTCCAATTTCCGCCAACAGCTACTCTGGTTACAGCCATAGATGTGGTGTAAAGACTGATGCTTATTAAAGCAGTTAACAAAAACTTAGTAGCTAGTTTCAGAATTGTAACAGTGTTAAGATTGTGTAAATTAATTGCAAGCATACCATAACGGAAACAAATACGAGGCCAATAATTCCCATATTGAAAACAAGGTCTAGTATTGGTACATTTTCCTATTTATGGATTTCCATTGCTTTTGGCAATATCAGTTTAAAAACTGACACGTTTTACCCATTTTTAACGTCTCTTAGAAACCCCCAAATTTTTATGAACCCGTTATACACTCCAATTGTTGCTCTTCTCGCCTTTGTGCTATCATTTTCGCCCCTCGCTGCTCAAAAAAAGAATAAGCCTCAAGAGCCAATAGATAAGCCAGAAGCTTTGAGTATTAGTGGTTTGAAATTTCGCTCTATTGGGCCTGCACTTACTTCAGGGCGAATTTCGGATATCGCGATGCACCCAAAAAATACCTCTGAGTACTATGTAGCTTCTTCTTCTGGAGGTGTGTGGAAAACTACTAACGCAGGTACTACCTATGAGCCCATATTTGATGCTGAAGGCTCGTACTCTATTGGGTGCATAAGCATTGATCCATCTAATCCCAATGTGATATGGGTTGGCACTGGAGAAAACAACAATCAACGAAGTGTGGCCTATGGAGATGGTGTGTATAAATCTACCGATGGCGGGAAGTCTTGGACCAATATGGGATTGAAAAACTCAGAACATATTGGGAAAATTGTGATTCATCCTACCAATAGTTCTATCGTCTATATAGCAGCGATTGGGCCTTTATGGAGCTCGGCAGGAGATAGAGGCGTGTACAAATCGATAGATGGTGGAAAAACCTGGGAGTTATCTTTAAAACTAGATGAGCACACAGGGGCAAATGATATAGAAATCGATCCTACGAATCCCGATATCTTATATGCAGCTGCTTACCAACGAAGAAGACATGTGTACACTTTTGTGAGTGGTGGCCCTGGATCAGCACTTTACAAAACTACAGATGCCGGCAAAACGTGGCAGAAAGCCCAGAAAGGATTGCCCAGCGTAGAGCTAGGAAGAATAGACATAGAGATATCTCCCGCAGACCCTACTTATATATATTGCATTGTTGAAGCGGCTAAAGGTGAAGGTGGTTTTTATAGAAGTACCAACCAAGCAGACAACTGGGAAAAAAGAAGCAGCCACAAAACAAGCGGCAACTACTATTCTGAGATCATCGCTGATCCTAAAAACCGAGACAAGGTTTATTCTATGGATACTTGGATGTGGGTGACAACAGATGGGGGCAATTCCTTTAAACATGTTGGCGAAAAACACAAACATGTAGACAATCATGCGCTTTGGATCAATCCTTCAAATACCCAACACATGATCTCAGGATGCGATGGCGGGCTTTACGAAACATGGGATGGAGCTGCAAGTTGGCAATTCAAGCCCAATCTTCCTGTTACTCAATTTTACAAAGTAGAGGTAGACAATGCCGAACCATTCTACAATGTCTATGGCGGCACCCAGGACAATTTCAGTTTAGGAGGCCCCTCACGTACAAGAAATGAAAGCGGAATTACCAATGCCGATTGGTTTGTGACCAATGGAGGAGATGGTTTTGAAAGCCAGATTGATCCTTACAATCCCAATATTGTATATGCACAGTCTCAGTACGGAGGCTTGGTGCGCTTTGACAAAGCCAGTGGTGAAATCACAGGAATTCAACCTAAACCAGGCCCCGGCCAGAAAGCATTTAGATGGAACTGGGATGCCCCACTGCAAACAAGCTCGCACAAAAAAGGCAGACTATATTTTGCAGCAAACTATGTATTCCGATCTGATGACTATGGAAACAATTGGAAAGTAATAAGCCCAGATCTGAGTAGGCAATTGGACAGAAATAAATTACCCGTGTATGGCAGAATATTAGGAATAGATGCCGTCTCGAAAAACGAAAGTACCTCTCCCTATGGTGCAATCATCGGTTTTTCAGAATCCCCAAAAAACGAAAACCTGTTGTATGCCGGTACCGATGATGGCCTCATTCAGATCACCAGCGATGGCGGAAAGTCTTGGAAAAAAATCGAAAAGTTCCCTGGCATACCCGATCGCACCTATGTGTATCAGGTCCTAGCCAGTGTTCATCAAGAGAATGTGGTCTACGCTAGCTTCAACAATCATAAAAATGGGGATTTCAAGCCTTACCTTTTAAAAAGCACAGACAAAGGAAATACTTGGACCTCCATTAGCGGAAATCTGCCGACAAGAGGCTCTACCTATAGCATGGCTGAAGACCATGTAGATCCTAATTTATTATTTGTAGGTACCGAATTTGGGGTTTTCTACTCCCAAAATGGCGGAAGCAGCTGGGTACAATTAAAATCAGGCTTACCCACTATTGCGGTAAGAGATATTGCCATTCAGAGAAGAGAAAACGACCTTGTGTTGGCTACTTTTGGAAGAGGATTCTACATATTGGATGATTATAGTCCTTTGCGCAACTTGCAGCAAGTTTCAGAAAAGCCTGCACATATTTTTCCTATCAAAGATGCATGGTTGTACGTAGAAAACAGCCCTTTAGGCATTCGTGGAAAAGCCTTTATGGGTGAAAGTTTCTATCGTGCCGAAAATCCTCCACTTGGTTCGGTCTTTACCTATTTTATCAAAGATGAAGTAAAAACTGCCAAAACAAAACGCAGAGAATCTGAAGACAAGCTTAATAAGGAAGGCAGAGATGTTCTATATCCACCTTATGATAGCCTTAGAGCCGAATCGGAAGAGGAAGAAGCGTTCTTACTTTTTACTGTGACCAATAGCCAAGGCCAAGCAATTCGTCAGCTGAGGGCTCCAGTTAAGAAAGGAGTAAACAGAATTCATTGGGACTTTAGATACCCAAGTTCTAACCCTGTAAGTCTGAGTAAAAAGTCCGAAGACAATCCTTTTGAAAGCCCAGATGTAGGTCAGATGGCACTACCAGGAGAATATAATGTAACCTTGGCCTTGCACCATTTGGGTAAAATAAGCCAACTGGCTGGACCAGAAAAGTTTACAGTTAAGCTATTGCCAGGCACTACCTTGCCCGCAACTGATAAGCCTGCTATGCTGGCATGGCAAAGGGAAGCCGCAGAACTGCAAAGAGCATTTCAAGGGGCTAGTCGTACCATTTCCGATTTGCAAAATAGGCTACAACATATGAAGGAGGCCATTTTTGCAAGCCCGGCAGCAAACTCATCTTGGGCTCTGGAGGTAAAATCCGCAGAAACAAAACTTAAGCAAATACAAATAGGAATGAACGGGGACCCTCTCGCTGCAAGGTTAGACATAGATCAAATACCCTCTGTGAGTGATCGTATGTGGTATGCCATCTATGATGGTTGGAGTACCACCTCTGACCCTACTGGCACGATGAGAGAACAGTTAAAACTGGCTGAAGAAGCTTTTGGCCCATTGCTAAACTCGCTGAACCAGCTGAAGGATATTGAAATAAATGCCCTTGAGAAAAAGCTTGAAGAATCAGGCGCTCCCTACACTCCTGGCAGGACTCCGCAATGGAAAAAGAAGTAACCTTAGTCTACTTTTCAGAAACGATTAAAAATATATCCGTGTTAATCCCATGCCAAGAGCCTGTATTATTTTAAGGCAGTTCATAATTGAGTCGTAAGCTACTATGTTAAAAAATCATCCACCCATCACTTTATTAGGAGCCGGATTGGTAGGCTCTCTTCTGAGCATATTTCTTGCAAGACGCGGATACCAAGTCAATATTTATGAAAGACGCCCCGATATGCGCAAAGCTGGTGCTGCTGGAGGCAGGTCAATAAATCTAGCTCTTAGCGAAAGAGGTTGGCGGGGAATAGAAAAAGCAGGCATTGCGGAAGAAGTGCAGAAAATTGCAATCCCCATGCATGGCCGCGTCATGCACAATCCTCAAGGGAATCTCACTTACCAGCCTTATGGAAAATCAGGTCAAGCTATTTATTCTGTATCCAGAGGTGGCCTAAACATGCTGCTCATGGACTTGGCTGAAAAGTTGGGCGTGAAAATTCACTTCAATCAACGCTGCGAAGAGGTAGATATGGCCAGAAATCAAGTTCAGATGACTGACAATGGCTCAGGAGAATCGTATTTACTTCATCCTGAATATTTAATCGGTACCGATGGGGCGTTTTCGGCATTAAGAAGTGCCATCCAAAAAACAGATCGCTTCGATTACCAACAATTTTACATTGAGCATGGCTATAAGGAGCTTACCATTCCCCCAAATGCTACTGGAGAATTTGCCATGAAAGATATAGAAGCGCTACACATTTGGCCCAGAGGTCATTACATGATGATCGCTTTGCCCAATCCAGATAAAACATTTACGTGTACCCTGTTTTTCCCTTTTGAAGGGAATCCCTCTTTCTCCACACTTAAATCTGATACAGAAATACAAGCATTTTTTGAGCAAACATTTGCAGATGCAGTACCTCTGATGCCAGATCTATTAAAAGAGTATCATTTAAACCCAACCAGCTCTTTGGTGACAGTGAAGTGCTACCCTTGGGCCAAAGGTAAATACCTGCTCATGGGAGATTCTGCCCACGCTATTGTGCCTTTCTATGGTCAAGGAATGAATTGTGGGTTTGAGGATTGTAGGGTATTTGATGAACTCATGGAGCAAGGAAAAAGTCTGGAAGATACTTTTGATGAGTTTCAAAAGTCAAGAAAACCCAATGCAGATGCGGTGGCTGAATTAGCTCTTAGAAACTTTATTGAAATGAGAGACTTGGTTGCAGATGAGCAGTTTCTACTTAGGAAAAGAATTGAAGCCAAAATGAATGATTTATTTGGGGATCGATGGATACCACTCTACACCATGGTTACCTTCCGAGATGATATTCCTTATGCCACAGCTTTAGAGAAAGGCAAACAGCATGACAGCATCTTTCAGAAGTTTATGGATGAGCATAATTTTGATTTGGCACTCACAGATGAGGATATAGAGAAGTTTGCAAGAGAAATCATGCACGAAGTAGAGCAAGAGTAAAGCGATACTAATCTCTAAAAAGATTCAAGCAACTTACTCATCGATACAGCATCTCCAATATGTTGCTTAAGCGAAGCCATGGGTATCCTTATTTGTTCGGAAGTATCTCTATCTCTTACTGTAACAGTATTATTTTCTAAGGTCTCGTAATCAACTGCGATGCAAAAAGGAGTGCCTATCAAGTCTTGTCGGGTGTATCGCTTGCCAATAGAATCCCTTTCTTCATACATTACCTCGAACTCATATTTCAAAAGATCTACAATCTCACGAGCCTTTTCTGGCAATCCATCTTTCTTGGTAAGTGGGAAAATGGCGGCTTTGATGGGTGCTAAAGCTGGATGTAGCTTCAAATACGTTCTTTCCTTTCTTTCCTCCCCTTCACCAGTTACCTCTTCTGTGAAGGCGTGACATAAATGCATTAAAAATAGCCTATCTGCGCCTGCCGAGGTTTCAATCACAAAGGGTATATAGTTTTGATTGATTTCTGGATCAAAATACTGAAGTTTCTTCCTTGACAATTCCTGATGATTTTTCAAGTCAAAGTCGGTGCGAGAGTGGATGCCCTCTATTTCCTTAAACCCAAAAGGAAACTCATACTCGATATCTACAGCAGCATTGGCATAATGCGCCAATTTTTCATGGTTGTGAAAGCGTAAGGCCTCTGAAGGTATTCCAAGTACTTTATGCCATTTAATCCTTGCTTCTTTCCAGTATTCGTACCACTTCATCTCCTCTCCAGGCCGCACAAAAAATTGCATTTCCATTTGCTCAAACTCCCTCATTCTAAAAATAAATTGTCTAGCCACAATCTCGTTTCTGAAAGCTTTTCCAATCTGAGCTATACCAAAAGGCACTTTCATTCTGCCTGTTTTCTGTACATTTAGGAAGTTGACAAAAATACCTTGAGCGGTTTCTGGTCGTAAGTAAATGGTGTTTGAATCCTCTGCTACAGATCCTACTTGTGTGGAGAACATAAGGTTGAACTGCCTCACCTCAGTCCAATTGGATGTTCCTGACACAGGGCACTTTATTTCTTCCTTCTCCATGAGGGTTTGCAGTGCCTTGAGATCATTTTCTGTAAGCAGCCTGTTCATTTCTACTATCAAGGCTTCTGCTGCTTCTGATTCTCCCTCCAGTTCAAGCTTAAATGCCCGCTCCTCAAGTAGATGATCTACTCTATATCTTTTTTTGGAGTCCTTGTTGTCTACCATGGGATCGTTAAAGCCAT
>DAINOB010000039.1:0-12847 GCA_036735585.1 Cytophagales bacterium
AGATAGTCTGCTGTCCGCTTTCCAGTGGCTTTTTCAAGTACCATAGCCAATATTTGAGTGTCACCACTGAGGTATATAAACTTCTTTCCTGGCTCAGATACTGCCTCTAAGTTTTTAATCAATCGAGCCAAGTCAGTACCATAGTATGCCTCGGTGGTTAGGCTAAAGGGACTGCTGTAGGATTCATCCCAGCTTAAGCCTGAGCTCATTTGCAAGACATGCTTTAAAGTGATTTTGCTTTTATCCCCCGAATTGAAGTCCTCCAAGAAATCACCCACCGGCTGATCCACCGACTGAATATGTCCATCTTGAATAGCGGCACCTATCAACATTCCTACAAAGCTTTTCGCCATTGAAAAGGAATTGGAATGAGACTCTTTACCATAGTCTTCAAAATAAGATTCAAATCGCAAAGAGTCCTGATGTATCACTATAAAAGCCACCGTACGTAGCGCTTTGTGGATTGAATCTATAAAGTGGGTGGCAGGATTGCGATTGTATGACTGGCTTATTGGCCAAGGTTGTGGCTTAGAAGATGCCTCAATGGTTCTACTTTCGAATAAGTCTAGGTCATCAATATTTACATAATTATAAACCAGAGCCTTGTAGATAAAGCTTTTGCCGCTTACCCACACCCAAATATTGACCAAAACGAGAAGTGCAAGAAATGCGATTCCGATTCTTTTGAGGATTTTCATCTGTTCATAGTTAATGTTAAATGGTAAGATAGCCTGTCCCGGTCACAACTTGGAGAACACCCAATACAATCATTCCCGTTTGTGCGATCACTGTTCTCATGGGCGTTTCATGTGGTTTAAAAAATGGTTTTCTAAAAATCGTATCCGAGCGTAACGTAAGCCATAGGAGGAAGCAAATTAAAATCTTCTATTCCCCAGGCAACATCAAATTTGAGGTAATATCCAAATACAAGAGTTCGCACTCCTAACCCTTGCCCTTGAAGAAAGGGATTGCGATAATTTTTCACATTGGCTGTAAAAGCACCTTCTTGTATTACAGTATTGTTGAAGCTGTTGTTTTGATTGAATGGGCTTATACCCGACCAAGCAGAGCCTATATCAGTGAATGCTACAAATTGTAAATTCTTGAAAAATCCTGAGGTAATTGGTCCTTTGTAAATATAGCGTATGAGAGGGAGACGCAGCTCTAAATTCAATAGCATAAAGCTTTGCCCGCGCAATTTGTTAAGATTAAATCCTCTTAGGTTGGTGGCAAACTCTGTAAACAATAGATCACTTCTATCCTGTTGGTCAGCGTTTCTTGCTTCGGGTGTGACTATGCCTCCCTCATCAAAATTGTTTAAAAACCAATTGTCCATACCTCCTAACAAGAAGTTTTTGGGTGCGTCTCCAAAAAACTGACCATAGGAAAGTCTAGTGGCTAGAATGATTTCATTGTGTATCTTTTGGTATCTGCGTATATCTCCAGAGACCAATCCAAAACCGATCGCCTGCGCCCTGAAGCCATAGTACTGCTCCAGTTTTATTTTGGCTCTTGTACCCTCAAACATGTTGAGCCCATTCACAATTGTTTTGTCAAAAATATACTCTGCTTTAAATCCAGTATAATGACGAAGGGCATCACGCACACCAAAACCGGTAAAAAACAAATTGGTAAACCGGGTCATTGCAAAGAAAGGAGCAATACTTACTCGCGAAGCTGCTGAAAATGGATAGGCAGCCGATGCCTCAAACCTGTTGAGATTATACCGATGTACTATACGATCAGTTTGTAAAATAAAGAGCGAATGCTTTTGATATCTGGCCCTAAAGTCAATTCTGTGAGGCAAGTATTCGTACTCTGCAAACATCCGGGAGCTTCTGAAATCAGTGGAACCAAACAGCCCTCCATGAAATCGGTGGTTGCCCAGCATATCTGACATGCCCATATTCAAAAATAATCCAAAACCCATAAGGGGATCAATTTGGGCTGTAGTGGTGAGATTATCTGCTCCCACTTTATTATCAGCAGGGAGTGGTACTCCTATTTTAATGTCTTTGGTATAAAATCTGGAAAACCTCCTCCCTTGTGTTACTGGCAGTTCTTGAGGTTTATCTTGCTTTACTACTGCTGGTTTGTCCAGCTTTTCTATCTCAAATACATAATTGTAAATATCAATCTCGTCAGGATCTTCAGGAAGCGTTCTGGATTCATTAAATGATTCTAAGGCTTTTCTTCTGATCGGGGCCAAAAGACTTTTCTTGCCTGAAGCTATACCTAAAGTATTGTCAATGATTTCCTGTCTTCTTGTTTTTACATCTCCTATTTGATCTGGAATTATGAAGTTTTTCTGCATCACCAAACGCTTCTTACCATTTGAAAACGTAGTGAATATCAATTGATTATTAACAGGGTTATAATCAAATTCATCCATGTTCAGATCAAAGGAAGTTCTAGCCTTAAGAGCAGACTGCTGGGGATCAAAAATTGCGAGACTTTGGATGCCATTTTCTTCGGACAGAAAGTATAATTCATTTTCCTCAGAGGCAAAAGCACCCCTTTCCAAACCTGGTGAATGTGTCAATTTCTTAAACCGTGATCTTGAACTATCCGGCATATAGAGAAACACCTCGTAGTCATCTTTGAGCTGCTTATACTCGCCTGGAGTTGATAAAGCAGTATCACTGGTTCTGTTGGAGAGAAAGGTGAAGGCATTCCGTGTGCCAGGTATAAAACGTGGACTTAGATCGTCATAAATATCATTTGTAAGCTGGAAAGTGGTCCCTCGTCTGTCGTTATAAATAAATAAATCGCTTTGCCCATTCTTCTCCGCGGAAAGCACAGCTACTGATCCATCTTCTGAGTAATCCATAGCCATAACCTGATTGATATCAGTGAGGTAGCGCTTACTGCTTCTATTATTTCTTGTGTTGCGTTCCAGAATCACCAAATTCTTTCCTTTATGATCCACAATGGCCATCTCTGTATTTGATTTCCATGCTGCTACTGGAGAGGTATAATCAGGGATCTGCGTTACCAACCTACTACCTCCACGATAGATGGTTTTCCGTTGGTTTGTTGCAAAATTGTAACTGATGACTTTGTATCTACCCTTTGAATTTTTTACATACAACATCTTTCTTCCATCAGGAGAAATTCTAAGATTGTACAACTTTTCACCATTTCGTGCCACTGCTATCCTCTTTTTTTCTGGAATGGTTTCCAGAGTAGGTTCGGCCATGCTTTTGTAGTAATACTGCCATTCTTTGAGAAAAAATTCAAAGCTCACCGCCAAGGTGGAAGAGATACTTACTTCCTCATTGCGAATAATGCGTGTAAGATTAAGGATGTTCGAAACATTGGATTTTCCATAGCGTTCGGCTATGTAGTTCCAAATGGATTGACCGTAAATAGCAGCTTCTTGTCCTTGAAGGTTAGAGGGTTTTTTGAATTTCCTGTTGAGTACAAGGTCTCGCATGAAATTATCCAGCTCAATATCCCAACCATAGGCCGCATACATTGCTGCACCCTCCACAAACCAATCTGGGAGACTTAGTAAGTATGTAGATTGGATGATATCTCGTAAAGATCCTCCATACATCATATCGTATATAAAAAGCCTGGAGATTTCGTAAGAGAGATGTTTTTTGAATTCCGTATGGTTGCCATTAAAGGCTACTTCAAGCTGTGCTTTCACGAATACGGTTTTTCCTCCTACTACATAATCTACATCGGCCAGACCCACATTGGTTTGCAAGCGATCTGCATCGGATTTGTAGACAAATATTCTTGTCTTGTTGTAGGGTAAATACCCTATCAAATCGGTGATGTATGGAAACTGGGTCTCTGCGAGTTCGGCAGTAAAACGTGCCAGCTGTTCGCCACCATCGTAAAAATAGATGTCGAAATTCTTGGTGCTAAGATACTGCCACTCAAATTTCCTGTTTTGAACTCTGTTCTTTCCAAAAAATTGTTGCGCGTTTTGGCCTACTGAGGTCAAGGGCAACCCTAGGCAGCAGAGGAGAGCCCAAAGCCATATACTCCTACCATATGATTTGAAAATATGAATCACCGCTGCTGTAACGACTGGAATCTAGATATATTTGTTTCTGGCATAAGCCCCTCACCTTCCATCAAGTGCTTATAAAAGTGTAAGGCCAAATACGGTGACATTGATACACCTTTAGAGCCCATTCCATTAAAAATACCTAGTGCAGAATACTTTGGGTGAGTTCCTATCAGCGGCTTTCTATCCAACGTAGCAGGCCTAATGGCAGCTCGGGATCTATGATGCTCGTAGCGGATGCTGATTAATTTATTGAATTTTTCTTCGTTGTCGTCTTTGGCTGAATTCTCAGGATTTTCATGCGATAAATCCCAGGAATAGGTAGCACCCACTCTATAAAATCCATTACCTATGGGCACAGCAAATACACCTCTATTTAGGATGATGTCTTTAGGAAGTTCTTGAGTTTGAATATCTTCTATCTGACCTTTGTTGGGTCTAAGTGGCAGATAGTTGAAGAAAGGATTGTGTTGCATACGATGACCTTCGCAAAATACTAAATATCTGGCAGCAAATCCCATCCAAGATATTTCATCCTCTTTGATCATCAAATCTTGATCCACTAAAAATTCATTTTCCAACAAAATCTCATTGCTTCGAAGGTACGTGCGGACGGCCTTGAGAAATGATTCTGTGTCTACGTAACCTGAAAATTTAGTACTGCATCCATGCGATTGACCTTGTAAAACTCTATCAAAAAGTGGGTAATGAGCAAGCTCCATAAAGTCCGAAATCCCTTCCTTGGCTGACAAGGAAGACATATCGTTCAAGGCTTCTACGTCAGCAGCTGGCCTGAATACCGGCATTTCATGAAGAAACTTCACTTGAAGTATTTCTTGCCATCGCTGATAAAATTTGCGCATGTAAGGAAAGAAAAGGGCTGCATTCCAAGTCAGTGTGGGCTTGCGTCCTGTAATGGGATTGTATAAACCTGCCGCTACTTTAGAGGAAGTAACAGGTCTGTCCTTATCTATGACTAGAATCTTTTTGCCTTGCTCTAAAAAAGTAAGTGCAAGCACACTACCTGCTATACCCTGCCCAACAATGATCAAATCAAGCGGTTGTTTCAACGGTTACGATAGTTTAAGCCTGCATTACCCATATTTTGACGATTTGCGTAAAAGTGCATTTTTGTTTTTAATGTCAAATGCTTGAAGTTTGTTCCCTAGATTATAAAATAAAATTCTTCCCCCTATGCATCATAAAGTTTTCACCTTTAACCCCTTCATGGAAAATACTTATGTGCTGTATGATGCTTCGGGTAGCGCCATTATCATAGATCCTGGATGCAGCAATGCCTCAGAAAGGAAGCAATTGGAGGATTTTATCATTCAAGAATCATTAAAGCCCACTGGAATTTATAACACCCACTGCCATATAGATCATGTGCTGGGCAACGCATGGGTGGCAGAAAGATGGAAACTTCCGTTATTTATTCACGCTACCGAACTTCCGTATCTGCGTGCTGTGCCTACTTATGCTCCAAATTATGGATTTAGCAACTACACCGCCTTAGAACCAACGGGATTTTTCAAAGAGGGTGATTCTATTCAAGTAGGGGAAGAATCACTTTCTATTCGTTTTGCGCCAGGACACTCTGCTGGACATGTAGTTTTCTATCATGCATCAGATGCTTTCTGCATCGTGGGCGATGTCATCTTCAAAGAGTCCATCGGGCGAACAGATCTTCCTGGAGGCGACTACGATACCCTCATTCAGAGCATCCGATCAGAAATATTCACTTTGCCCGCAGAAACGACTCTCTACCCAGGTCATGGAGATCCTACCACCGTAAGCCATGAAATGAAATACAATCCTTTTTGTGGCCAAGCCTCACAGCATTTACACTGATCGACTTCCTGTATGCTGAAATATCTGCCTAACGCCCTGACCATGAGCAACCTTCTTTGTGGATGCTTGGGCATTTGGTATGGAGTTCATGGTGAAGTATTTATCGCTGCATTATTGGTATTGGGCTCTGCATTTTTCGATTTTTTAGATGGCTTTGCCGCCCGACTTACAGGCTACAGTTCGCCACTGGGCAAAGACTTAGATTCATTGGCAGACGTAGTGAGTTTTGGGGTGTCACCCGCCTTGATGACTTTTGCCATAGCAGTGGATGGAGATACTTCTTTAAAAATGATTTCTTCACAAGTGTCGCAATGGCCTATATTTTTAGTGCTGCTAATTCCTGTAGCCTCAGCGTATCGTCTGGCAGTATTTAACCATGACCAAAGTCAAAGCGATACATTTAAAGGTCTGCCAACTCCTGCGAATGGTATCTTCTGGGCATTTTTTGCTTTAGGCTTGTCTATTGGTGTGTGGGGAAATTGGGTTGCTCAGCCAATATCGCTAGGAATAATGTCCTTGCTATTCTCCTGGCTTATGATTTCCAGACTTTCATTGCTTTCGCTAAAAGGAATAAAAAGAACACCTCAATCACTTCTACCCTTATTGGTGATAGCAGCTGGCGCCCTTCCTTTGATGTATGTATTGGGATTACCTGGACTTGCTCCTAGCATACTGCTGTACATGATGGTGTCTATAGCAGCGTACAGATTGCAGAAGTAAATAAAAGAGTTCCTTTATTTAAAATGCTTTGGGCATCAGGAGCAGGAGTACGAGATATAAGAATACAGTGGAAAAGCCAAGTATAGCACCAAAGACAAAAACCACCCTTACCAAGGAGATATCCCATCCGAAATGCTCTGAAATTCCTCCACATACTCCGGCAATCATTACCTGAGTATTAGAACGCTTAAGTTGGTTTGTAGTCATAATTTTAAAAAATGAAGTACTTCAAAAGTAAGAAAAACTTTGAGCAAAAAACTATTCTAAATCGCTGATCACCACTACTTCACGCTCTGAGGGATAAATTTCAAGGCTTTGTTCCCTGAGTTTTTTATTCAGCCCTTTGGCATACTCCTCCATAGCAGGATATACTTTGAATGGGGCCAATAGGTAATGCGCTTCAATGCTCCCCTTCACAGCTTCAGATGAAGGAATCACTTTCCAAGTCCAGCCTGCTGGCAATGCGTTCAGAGAATCTTCATTTACAATTCCTATAAATGCCTTAATTCTCCCTTCATCCTTGTTAGGATCATTCAGAAACTGTGCAGCAAGCGTACCCTCAACTTCCTTTCTCAAGACCAAGGCTGAGGCTGTGTCGAACAGTGCGCCCATAGCAGGGTCCTTCACCCTGCCTTCAAAATAAACACCCCCGATAAAAAATGGGCCTTCTGTGCCATGCTGAACTTTGGGAGTATTGAAACCACCCATACGATGGTACCAAAGCAACAAAGTGGCCACCAATGCCCCTGAAAGAGAAAGAAAAATGATTGTTGATCGCTTCATGAGGAATAAACTGAGTACTAGTAATTATTTGTCTACCAAATGCAATAGGTATTCTCCATACCCACTTTTCACCAGTGGTTTTGCTATTTCTCTAAGCTGATCGGAATCGATAAATCCTATTCTATAGGCTACTTCTTCAATGCAGCCAATTTTTAAACCTTGTCGTTCTTCTATTACCTGCACAAATACAGCTGCCTGCATGAGTGAGGCAAAAGTACCAGTGTCTAGCCAAGCTGTTCCTCTATCCAAAACGCCCACCTTAAGTTTGCCTCTGCGCAGATACTCCTTGTTTACATCCGTGATCTCATATTCACCTCTTGGGCTGGGCTTTAAATCTTTTGCGATACTGACTACTTCATTGTCATAAAAATACAACCCAGGTACAGCATAGTTGGATTTGGGATTCAATGGTTTCTCTTCGATAGAAATAACTTGATTGTCGTGATCAAACTCCACTACTCCATAGCGCTCAGGATCATGCACATGGTAGGCATACACTACTCCTCCCTCAGGATTGCTGTTGGCTTGAAGCATCTTGCTAAGTCCGGAACCATAAAAAATATTGTCCCCTAAAATCAGCGCTACCTTATCTTTACCTATGAACGACTCTCCAATAACAAAGGCTTGCGCAAGACCATTGGGCACTTCTTGCACCGCATAAGTGAATGTACAACCCAGACGGCTGCCATCGCCAAGTAGTTTTTCGAAATGAGGCAAATCATGAGGGGTAGATATGATGAGTATATCCTTGATTCCCGCAATCATCAAAATAGAAAGCGGATAGTAAATCATCGGCTTGTCATAGACGGGCATCAACTGCTTGCTGACTGCGAGTGTAAGAGGATGTAATCTGGTGCCAGAACCTCCAGCCAAAATAATTCCTTTCATGGGTGTTTCAATCAAATGTTATGTGTTTCGAACCACTTAAATGTAATCTCTAGACCTTCTTTGATGCGTATAGCTGGCTGGTATCCAAGAAGCTTTTCTGCTTTGGAGATGTCTGCAAGGCTATCGCGAATATCTCCCGCGCGTGGCTCTCTGAAAGCTGGTGGAATGTCTTTTTCTGCAATATTTCTCAAAATCTCATACATCTCCAGCAAGCCTGTTCTATCGCCCACAGCCACATTGTACACTTGATTTAGTGCCTCAGGATGGGCAGAAAAAGCTGCTCTGATATTGGCTTCCACGGCATTTTCTACAAAAGTAAAATCTCTGGTTTGCTTGCCATCCCCGTTGATGAATGGACTGCGATCTTCCCGCAAGGCGTGAATAAATAGAGGAATCACCGCAGCGTATGCTCCATGAGGATCCTGTCTTGGTCCAAATACATTAAAGTAACGCAGTCCGATGGTATTGAGACCATACACCCTATGAAAGACATCGGCATACAGTTCATTTACATATTTAGTAACAGCATAGGGACTCAGGGGCTTTCCAATTTTATCTTCCACTTTGGGTAAATTTGGAGAATCTCCATAGGTAGAACTAGAGGCCGCATACACAAATCGATTTACTTTGGCATCCCGTGCTGCTGTCAACATATTCAGAAATCCATCGATATTAACTTGATTGGTGGTAATAGGATCATGAATGCTACGAGGTACAGAACCCAAAGCAGCCTGATGCAGTACGAAATCAATTCCTTCACAGGCTTTCTTACACACTTCAAAATCACGGATATCCCCATGTATAAATTCAAAACCTGTTTTGCCTTCAAAAAGCTTCACATTACGTTCAAATCCAGTGGCCAGATTATCCAGGACAACTACCCTACCTGCTCCATATTTGAGCAAGTACTCCACAATATTGGAACCTATAAAGCCTGCACCACCTGTGATTAAAAACTGATAGGAAGCGAGGTCTCCGGTATGAAAAGGTTTATCGTACATAGATTTTATCTGTTCTTGTAATGCTCATCGTAGTATTTCTGGTAGTCGCCTGAGGTCACTTGTTCTAGCCAAGATTCATGGCTTAAATACCAATCTACGGTTTTTCGTAGGCCTTCTTCAAACTGTAAGGAAGGTTTCCATCCCAATTCATGCATAATTTTAGAGGCATCAATGGCATATCGTAAGTCGTGGCCTGCTCTATCAGTTACGTAGGAAATGAGTTTGGCAGAAGTACCAGCATCTCTTCCCAGTTTCTCATCCATCACTTTACATAGTTCGTGGATCAGATCTATGTTCTTCCATTCATTGAATCCTCCTACATTGTAGGTTTCGCCTGTTTTTCCTTCATGGTATATTTTGTCAATGGCCACTGCATGATCTACAACATAGAGCCAGTCCCGCACATTTTCGCCTTTCCCATAGACAGGAAGGGGTTTATTGGTTCTGATATTATTGATAAAAAGAGGAATCAGCTTTTCAGGAAATTGATTAGGACCATAATTGTTAGAGCAGTTAGAGATCACATATTCCAGACCATAGGTGTTGCCGTAGGCTCTTACAAAGTGATCGCTGCTGGCTTTAGAAGCTGAGTAAGGTGACTGTGGATCATAGGAGGTAGATTCAAGAAAGAAACCACCATCATGCAGCGAGCCGTACACCTCATCGGTAGAAACATGGTAAAAGCGATGTTGATCCAATTTGCCTGCCCAGTGTTGCTTTGCAGCATTCAGTAAGTTGACCGTACCCACCACATTGGTCATGATAAATTCCATGGGGTTGGTGATGGATCGGTCTACGTGGCTCTCGGCAGCGAGATGTATGATTCCATCGGGTTGCCACTGTGCAAAAACAGCTTCCACTTGGGTTGGATCCACGATATCGGCTTTCACAAAATGGTAATTACTGGCATGCTCAATGTCGCTCAGATTAGCCAGATTGCCTGCATAGGTGAGCTTATCCAAATTTACAATGCGGTAGTCAGGATATTTTTGTATAAAAAGACGTACTACATGGGAACCTATAAATCCGGCTCCTCCGGTAATGATAATCGTTTTCATGGTTTTGTAAGGGTGAGCTGCCACGCCCAAGCATGTTGCAAGGCATCGGCAAGTGTATATTTTGATTTCCAACCTAGTGTTTCAGCACTACGGGTTACATCAGCATAAATACTGACCACGTCTCCTGATCTTCTGGGACCAAATGTATAGTTGAGTTTCATCTTATTTACACTTTCAAAGGTTTGAATCACTTCAAGGACAGAGTTGCCCTGTCCTGTACCTATGTTGATGCAACTCAATTGAGAATCTCCACCCCTCGCTAACATTTTTAAAGCCTGCACATGGGCATCTGCCAAATCACAGACATGGATATAATCCCGTATGCAAGTGCCATCTGAGGTAGGATAATCATTGCCAAAAACGGTAATGGTATTTCTCCATCCTGCCGCAGTTTGGGTAATAAAGGGTACAAGATTGTTGGGTACGCCCAAGGGCAATTCCCCAAGCAATGCCGATGGATGCGCCCCAATAGGATTGAAGTAACGCAACGCTATAGCCTGCAAAGCACTTCCTGATTTTACCACATCTGCAATCATTTCTTCCCCTATTTGCTTGGTATTGCCATAGGGAGACTCTGCAGGAAGAATGGGACTTTGCTCTGTAACAGGCAGGTTTTTAGGCTGCCCATAGACCGTACATGAACTTGAAAAGACGAGTTGTTTCACCGAATACTTGCCTATCAAATGCAGGAGATTGTGAAGGGAAACAAGATTGTTATGATAATATTTAAGAGGCTGTGCGACAGACTCTCCCACAGCTTTAAAAGCCGCAAAATGAATGACTCCTTGGAGATCAGGGTGTTGCTGAAACACTTTTTCAAAAGCCACTAAATCACAACAATCGGCTTCGATCATCTCTGGCTTATAGCCAATAAGTTGTGCGATCTTGTCGATTACTTGTCTTTCAGTTCCTGAAAAATTGTCCATGATCACAGGGATGTAACCCGCTTCATGCAGTGCGACTGCTGTATGAGCACCAATATATCCGGCACCTCCTGTAATAAGAATCTTTGGGAAATCTCTCACAGACTCCAATAGTTCATTTGAGTGATTTTACTTCTGAAAATGCCCTTGATATCTACTAAAACTGCTTTTGGGGTGCTTATTTTCTGAAAATCTGATTCCGTCATGGCAGCGTAAGGGCTATGACTTACGGCTACCAATATAGCATCATAAGGTCCCTGAGGCTCAGGAATCAATTCAAATCCATACTCATGTAGAAGTTCTTCACTGCTGGCATAAGGGTCCACAACATCTACATGGAGGCTGAAGGCTTTAAGTTCAGATACCACATCAGCAACTTTAGAGTTACGAATATCTTCTACATTTTCCTTAAAGGTAGCACCCATTACCAGCACGCGCGACTTGGTAATATCCTTCCCAAGTTTTGCCAAATGTTGCACCGTTTTCTTGGCTACATAGGCTCCCATGCTGTCGTTGATCTGCCTGCCACTGAGGATTACTCTAGGATCGTAGTCCATCTCTTTGGCTTTGTAAGTGAGATAGTAAGGATCAACTCCTATGCAATGCCCACCTACCAACCCTGGAGAGAATCTAAGAAAATTCCACTTGGTGCCTGCTGCTTCCAACACTTCGTAAGTATTGATCTTCATTCTATCAAAAATCATCGAGAGCTCATTCATCAGCGCAATGTTCAGGTCACGCTGGGTGTTTTCTATAATTTTAGCAGCCTCTGCCACCTTGATGCTAGAGGCCTTATATACTCCTGCTTGTATTACAATTTCATATACTTTGGCTATTTCGTCCAAGGATTCTGCACAGCAACCAGAAACTACTTTTGTGATTCTAGTGAGGGTATGCTCTTTGTCCCCAGGGTTGATACGCTCAGGAGAATAGCCCACTTTGAAATCAGCATTGAACTTTAATCCGGATCGCTGCTCTAGAATTGGGATACAGTCATCTTCTGTACAACCGGGGTAAACTGTGGATTCATACACCACATAATCTCCCTTTTTTAGCACTTGGCCTACTGTATGTGTAGCAGATAAAAGCGGCTTTAAGTCGGGCTGGGTATGACTATCGATGGGTGTAGGAACAGCTACAATAAAGAATTTTGCTGACTTCAACTCTTCCAATTTTGTGGTAAAGTGAATGTCGGTGTCTTTGAAATCCTCTGCCACCAATTCTCCGCTAGGGTCAATATGATTTCGCATCATTTCCACCCTTTTTTCATTGATATCAAAGCCGATCACTTTTACTTTTTTGGCAAACTCTAAAGCAATGGGTAGGCCCACATAACCTAGTCCTATCACCGCTAGAGGATACTCTTTGGAAATAATTTGATTGTACACGCTGAAAGAAGTTTATGAATTGGGTTTAATGGTTTTCTTAAAGTATTCATAGGTAATTTTAAGCCCATCTTCACGAGATACTTTGGGCTCCCAGCCTAGAATTTCTTTTGCTCTGGTAATGTCTGGTTTTCTTTGCTTGGGATCATCGGTAGGAAGAGGATGAAATACCATTTTCTGGTTTGTTCCGGTGAGTTTTATGATTTCCTCACCA
>DAINOB010000040.1:0-12764 GCA_036735585.1 Cytophagales bacterium
TCTTGTTCTAAGGTTTTGAGTTGAGTCTCTTGAGTTTTGGTTTTCTCTTTCAGTTGGGCTACAACTTCTTTTTTCTGATTTGCCTCTTCGCTTTTTCCTGATTTCATGAGCTCACCTATAAGCTTGGAGTGCTGATTGATTTCAGCCAAGGTCTCATCCAGCTTATATTGGGTTTCTTTTCTGGTTTGGTCAGTTTGCAGCAGTTCGTCTATGAGCGTTTCAGCTTGCTTTACTTTCTTTTTGGTGAGGGCCTGAATGACCCAATCTCGATTATCGCGAATAAATGAGGGTTGTAGCATGATGTATTCAGATGAATTGGCTTTGAAAAGTCAAATATAGGAGAGTAAATCCAGAGTGCTGACTTATGCCATGAGGCCAGTGATCAGCGCAACTCCAAAGAGCATTAGTCCTACACCTACCACCCATCTGAGCAGCTGAAGGGTGACTTTTTTCAATAGATACTTTCCTAAAACAGCGCCCAAGAGCGCAAAACTCACGCCTGTAAGGATCATCGGAAGCAGCTGATCGGTACTTGCCCAATCGCCAAACTTCCAGATATACACTGGCAGCCTTACTAGGTCAATAGACAAAGCGATAAAGGACCCAGCAGCTACATAAGCCAATGGTTCTAACTTGAGCTTAATCAAAAAAGCACTTCTCAAGGCACCTTGGGTACCTGAAATGCCACCGAAGAATCCACTTAACGATCCTCCTACCCAAAGCGGAAGTGTACTTAAGGATTTAAACAATCCCTTTGGAACAAGTTCATCCAATGCCAACAAAATGAGCAAGACACCCACCATAAAAGCAACGACCGATACATTATTACCAAAAGGGGTAATGTACAAAGACATGCTTTGCATACTGTTGAGCATAGTGGCTCCAAGCCAAGCTGCAGGCAATGCCGCCAACACAAAGGGAATGAGCGGTTTAATTTCTAATTGCCGAAACATAAGACCAGTTTTGAACAGGCCATTGCAAAAGTGCACAATGGCAGTGCTAAAAATAGCCAGCTCTAGGGGAACAAAGTAGGCAATAACAGGAAGTAGGAGGGTGCCCAAACCAAAGCCACTGAAAAAGGTGAGTACCGAAGCTGCAAAGGCAGCCAAGGCTATCCAAAGTGGTGCTTCCAACTATAAATTAAGATGGACTAAATGAAACTGAAATCAAATCCACTATTTGATCTACGGTAATAGGCTTGGAGTAAAAACCCTTGATTGCCGGAAATTCCATAGCCATATTTCGGTCTTTGGGGTCAATGGAGGAACTAAGCATATATACTGTAGAAACTGGGGTTAGCTTATCTTGAAGCTGTTCAATAAGCTGGAAGCCATCCATTTGAGGCATATTGATGTCCAACAATATGATATCTGGGGTGTATTGCCCGCTGCTTAATTGACTCAGAGCCAAGGGTGCGCTGGTGAATTCCTTTATCTTGATGTTCCGAAAATTATTTTCAAAAGTTTTTCTAGTCACAAAATTGATGATGGGATCATCGTCTACTAGGCAAATATTCAATTCTTTCGGTGACTGGGCACCATTGGGGGTATCAATTTTATAGCCATCTACGATGTTCAAAATTTCTTTGCTTCTCATACTTCTTGCCTACTGAGCTATCTATTTGGTTAGGTGCAAAATAGCGCAACAAAAGTCGGAAACCACACGGTAGTATGCAAGAGAATTTATATGGATTCTGGATAGAAATACCTAAAAAATGACATATATCAGTCTTCAAATTTATTGGCAAGTTGCCCACAAGCTGCATCTATATCTTGTCCTCTACTTTTTCGAATTCGAGCTACAAATCCATTGCTTTCTAAGAGATGCTGATAATAGGCAACACTTGCTCCACCGGCTTGCATATAAACACCTTCATCAATGGGGTTGTATTCGATGAGGTTCACCTTGCAAGGAGATTTTCTGCAAAAATTGAGTAGGGCATGTGCATGGTTTTCGTCATCATTTACCCCTTGCCACACCACATATTCATAGGTCACTTTGCGTTTGGTTTTTCTATACCAATATTGGATGGCTTCGATCAATGCCGTTAGATTGTTACTTTCATTGATGGGCATCAACTTACTCCGGGTTTCATCTATTGCAGAGTGAAGTGAAACAGCAAGATTGCACCTCACTCCATCATCAGCCATTTTTTTGATCATTTTGGTAATGCCTACCGTAGAAACAGTAATGCGTTTCGGGGCCATATTCAACCCTTGAGCTGAAGTAATTTTATCTATTGCCTGCATTACAGAAGGGTAATTCAGCATAGGTTCGCCCATCCCCATAAATACAATATTGGTCAAAGGTCTGTTAAAGTGCTCTTCGGCTTGCTTTCTGATGGTGACCACCTGATCATAGATCTCATCTGCACTTAAGTTTCGCATTCGTTTTAGTTTGGCGGTAGCGCAAAATGTGCAATCCAGACTACATCCCACTTGAGACGATACACAAGCCGTGATACGCTTATCAGTAGGTATTAGTACAGACTCTACAATAAGACCGTCAGGAAGTTTTACAGCATTTTTGATAGTTCCGTCTATACTTTGCTGAAGCCTGTAGATGCTGAGTGCAGGGATTTCAAAGTGGGTTTTGAGAAGATCTCTCACCTCGAGTGAAAGATTACTCATTTGATCAAAATCCAAAGCAGACTTTTTCCACAGCCATTCATACACCTGTTTGGCCCTAAAACGCTTTTGCCCATGATCTTCAAAAAAGCGTTCTATGGTTTGCAGATCAAGCTTTCTAATGTCCCTTTTAAGGCTTCCTTCCATAGCACAAAATTAAGGATTGCAATTCGGTACATGACACTAAATTTTACTTGTACCCTAGCAATGTTTTGTGGAAGCATGAGTAAATCGTATTTTCACGCCTTGCAAATACAGGTGATGAACAAGCTTAACCAAATTTGGCTTCTATTTTTTGCGATTATTGTTACAGGATGCACACTCAAAGAGCCGGAGTTTGAGGCACAAGTGCTTGTACCTGTCTACAAAACCAGCCTAAACCCCGAAAACTTAACGGGAGTGCTCCCTATACAATATACTGATACATTCCCATCGTCTTCTTTACCTTACAATCCATTTGCACCCATCCCTGCGGATACCAATCTTACCATAGGGCCCTTGTTGCTGGCAGATACCTTCAATACTTACTTAGGAATCACAGGCACCAACGTGAGAATAAAGCTCACTTTACTCAACAATCTACCGCTTGACTTTGAGTCCAACGCCAGACTTATCCTTGTAAATGCAGGAAGACAAGACAGTGTAGTAGATACCAGAATCAACGTGCCCATTCCAGGCAGAGGGTCACGATTGGTATTTGTAACCAATCCTATAAGTGTGGCCTTCTTTAACGATGACGTTCGGCTTATTCTTTCGGAATTAAGAACTTCGGGAACTACAGGAATACCCAATTACACGCTGTACAATCGACTGATCATCGATGTAGAAATCATTCCAGAGCGTATTACCGAATATTACGTCTCCACACTTAAAGATTATGTACTTCAAGATACTACAGATTTCTCTTTCAGTGAGAATAAAGAGTTTATGCGAGCCAAAACAGCCGAGTTGAACTTCTTTTTTGACAATGATTTTCCCTCAACACTTAATTATCAAGCATTCTTTTTAGATGAAAATAAAGTAGTTATTGACAGTGTCCTCACGGGTAGAGACTTGCTTACAGGTGGTTCAGAATTGGATACTTTAGGATTTACCATTCCCGGTACGTCCAAAAACGTAAAAGCCACCAATTTTTTAAGCGAAGCAAGGTTAATAGCTATCCGAAAGACCAAATTTTTGGCAAGCGAAGCAGCCTTTAGAACAGACTTCATTTCAGGAGGTTCTAATTCTACCATTATTTTGAGGCCTTCTAACAGAGTAACCCTTACTGTTACCACCAAGTCCAATATTCAAATCAGCAATAATCCTTAAAATGATGAGACTACAATTGTTTTTTATAGCTCTCATCTGCTTTTTAGGATTTGGAGTTGCTGTTGCTCAGCATAATTTAACTCCCTTATACAATCAGCACTGGAATCTTGCAGGTGGCAGGCTTATTCCATCAAAAATAGGTCTGGATTATTCAAGACTGCAAGTTTTTGTTTTGGGTACACATGCTTATGCTGCCAACAACAGTGTGGCTCTAGGCCCGGCAGGAAGGATAAACAGTGGCAATGCAGCATCAGTAGCCGATCGTTTAAAATTTCGTACCCATGTTGGCATTGGACGAGAAGTAGAGGTATTATCCATATCATATAAATTTATCAGACGGAAAAAGGAAAGGCTCACCCTTGCGTTGAATGCATCCGAGCGCATGGCAGTTTCTTCTGCCTTTCCTGGTGATTTGGGTAGGTACCTCATCCGAGGAAATGCCTTGTATGCTGGAGAAGTTATCAAGGTGCAAAAAATGGAGATGTCGGCATGGCATCTTCGTGATTTCGGGCTTGCTTTTGTGAAGCCAGTGAACACCTCTCTTTTAAATAGAATGCTTCAACTTCGTTTTGCCGGTCGTGCTAAATTTGTTCAAGGCTTTGCAGGCGCACATCTTCCTGCCACCGATGGCACTTTATTCACAGAGCAAGACGGAAGATATATAGACATACAAAGTGATTACAGGTACCATACAGCTGGCATCCAAGGATGGCAAATGGATAATGTAAACAATCCAGTAAACGGTTATGGCTTTGGCGGAGATTTGTCAGTGACAGGAAACTTTGCAAATCTGGTGAGGGGCAGTATATCAGTAATAGATATAGGCAGGGTGCAGTTTACAGAAAATACCCGTATGTATGAACGCACTGGCACTTTACGATACGAAGGGCAAGTTTCTGATAATTTTCTTGCGGGCGCATCTGGTCAGTTTGATACTTTGTTGACCACAGCTATAAGAGGGGTAGAATCATCGGGTCAATCATTTACAATGCAGTTGCCCACACGCTTGATCGTCCAAGGAGAATTTGTATTGGATTATGACCCCGAAAGAAAAGGAAACAGAGAATACAGCGACAAAAAGTTTGACAAAAAGTACGACAAACATGTATTGTACCTGACATACATCCAAGGGTTTAATAGAATGCCAGGAAATACTGTAAGGCCTTTAATTTCAACAGCCTATGCCTATAGTTGGGGTTCTTTACTCAACATAGGGGGCAACATTTCATATGGAGGATTTGCTACCCTAGGTGTTGGGGGCTTTGTATCCCTACGAGTAGGACCCGTGCGTGCAGGGGTTGGCAGCTCCAATTTCTTAGGTGCAGCATTACCCAATCAAGGCAGAGGCGCAGATTATACCTTCAATCTTGCCTTTGCTTTTTAAGAATTGGCAAGCTTTTGATAAATACTTTTTGCTTTTTCAAATAGCTCATCATCTGAAAGCTTACTCATCTTGCGAGCATCAGGTGCAGGAAAACCATTTTTTGTAAGTCTCAGGAAACTTGAGTACCCTGTCATTAGATGTGCTTGCTCTAGGCTGGGAGTGTGTGAAAATTTGCTGAATTGTAGACTGATCATGGCATTGTAGTTTTGTTTATGAATGCCAAGAAAGGTGGTCGGTGTGCAGCCTATTTGCGCACCGCTAAAAAATTTAGTAATTCTCTTTCATTTTCTTTATTTCATCTGTTACCATTTCCTTTAATTCTTTGGTTTCCAGGACCACACAGGCTTTTCCATAGGAAAGTATATCAGAGAGTAGCTCGTAGGATAGCTGTATAGTAAGACCAATATCCATATATTCATTGGCATCGTGGAGGATCTCTTGAGAAAGATGCAAGGGCTTACTTCGCACATAATGTATGGCAGAACCTGTGAATCTAAGCTTTATCAGCTGCGATGGCGCGTCTGAGTATGTGATACCGTAGCTGTACTTAAAATAGCTTTCAGGATTAAAGGTATCTTGCATAAGGAATCCATCGTCCAATGCCTCCAAAGAACGAATTCGATCAAGACCGAAGGTTTTAATTTTATCAGAGTATTCATCCCATGCCAATACGTACCACCGGTTTCTGAATTCTCTAAGCAGGTAGGGATGAATCTTATATGTTTTTACAGTACCTGATCCAAATGCTTGATAGCTAAGCAACACTTTGCGCAGATCCATAATGCTCCTCATCAAAGGTTCCAAATACTCCACTCCTTGGCTGGATGGACTGAATTCTGGAAGTAGAATAGTAGATTGTTTGCTTTCTTTTAATCGGTCAATTTTTACAGCATCGCTAAGTTTATCTACCAACCCGGCAAACTGTTCAAGCATAGGAAGCTCCTTGAATTTGCTCAGCAAGCCCACTGCAAATTTTACAGCAAGCATATCTTCCGCATGGACAGGCAGTTGATTGATGGCATATTGAGGGTCAGAATAGTGATACCCTCGGTGAAAATTAGAATAGGCTATTGGAGCAAAATACCCCAATTGCTCATCATGGCGCATTCGGTAGATGTCCTCTTTTAATGTGCGCTCAGATATCACCATACCCAACTCTTGTTGGCAGATCTCTTGAATATCGGCTAAGGACGTATAGGGGCTGAATTTTCTTCTGAGAGCCTGGTCTATTATTCGGTACCTAAGCAGTGCGTCTTTGTTTAGGGGCATTGGTTTCTTATAAGGTTGATATGGGCAAGCCACTTTTTGTATTTGGCAATTTTCATGGATGAAATACTTTGAAGTTGACTCAATTTGCATTCAAGTTCTAGTTGCCATTCCACAAGAGTAAGCGATCCCTTTGCTTGATTGCATGATCTACATGCATAAATCTTGTTCTCTGGAATATCCTCACCTCCTTTTGAGAGTGGGTGAATATGGTCTATTGTTCTAGAATATTTACTCAGAGTTCTACCACAATAGGCGCAAGTTGGAATCAAATCTAGAAAGGAAGGCATCGATTAAATGTAACAGTTTTCAGTCCATCTACCCTCAGATTTTCTAGTGAAAACTTAACAGTAATAAAATTAACTTATACTTAATCGATTTGGTCCCTGTTTGATTGGTTCATAAGTCTATATTTGCCCCCGAAACTTGTAGTCCATGGAATCAATCATTATTCTGGTAGCCGTTATTGGGTACACCATTTTTGTTTTGGAGCATCCCTTAAAGATCAATAAAGCTGCCACAGCGCTGCTTACTGGGGGTATTTGCTGGACATTATTTATGCTTTCCGGCTATTTGCCAAATAAAATACACATTGAAGTTCGCTATCCGGGTCATACGGCTGAGCAAGTAGATGCCTTGGTTATAGCGCACCTTGAAGAACAGCTTGATGGGCTCAAAGAAGTAAGCAATATTAATGCACAAAGCGATGATGGACGCGGCAAGATCACTCTAAGCTTTAAAGATGGAGCTAAGATGACGGAAGCACTTTCTATCGTAAGAAGTAAGGTAGAAGTAGCAAAGCAGAATATACCCCAAGGGGTTATTTTTGACAAGGTGGATATTGAAGACTCACATGAATATGTGAATGAGGAATTGGCCCATCATTTATCAGAGATCGCTGCTATTCTGTTTTTCCTAATTGGAGCAATGACCATAGTGGAATTGATTGATTCGCACCAAGGCTTTCGCATCATTACAGATAAAATTACCACCTCCAATGCACGTACGCTCCTTTGGTTGATTTGCTTTATCACCTTCTTTTTATCTGCGGCATTGGATAATCTTACCACTGCTATTGTAATGGTATCGCTGCTCAGAAAAATAATGGCCGATGCTAACCAAAGAAGATTTTATGCGGGCATGGTAATAATTGCTGCCAACAGTGGAGGAGCATGGTCACCGATGGGTGATGTCACTACCACCATGCTATGGATAGGAGGGCAAGTGAGTGCCTTCAACATTATCATGACACTCATTATACCAAGTCTTGTATCTATGATTATTCCACTGATTGTAGTAACTTTTAGTTTGAAAGGCAACATTGATAAGCCTGACTTTTCTTCGGATGATTTCTCCAATAGAAAGATCGCAGGTCAAGGGATCATTTTCGCAGTGGGTATAGCAGGTCTTATTTTCGTACCCATTTTTAAGGCGATCACCCATTTGCCTCCCTACGTAGGTATGCTTATAGCCTTATCCGTAGTTTGGATTGTATCTGAAATCGTACACTTCAGCGAGGATGAAGAAGATAAAAAACACTATTCTCCCATCCATGCTTTAGCAAAGATTGACATCGCATCCGTGTTGTTTTTTATGGGTATTTTAATGATGATAGGGAGTTTGGAGTCCTTAGGAATTCTCAGAGAGCTTTCTGCTTATCTAAAGGACACTATCGGGAATTTAGATGTGATTGTTTTAATCATCGGTGTTGCCTCAGCTATCATTGACAATGTGCCTTTGGTGGCAGCTTCTATGGGTATGTATGACATTGTCACATATCCAATGGATTCTAAGCTATGGGAATTTCTAGCTTATGCAGCTGGAACAGGAGGAAGCATATTGATTATAGGATCAGCAGCGGGTGTAGCTGTAATGGGTATTGAAAAAATAGACTTTGTCTGGTATGCGCGTAAAATTTCTTTATATGCACTTCTAGGGTATTTTGCAGGAGCGGGAGCATACATGCTTATCTACCCTTATTTTGCTGTACACTAGGGAATCTATGCAGATACTGTCTGTAGTGACTGGCTTTCGACTCTAAAGTTTAGGCTTTTTGTGATCCCAAATCTTTTTATTGATTCTTCATCATAGGCTCTAGCGGCTTCAAGTTCTGAGTCGAATGTGCCTAGATAGATTCTGGCACCATTGTCATACAAGACCGCCCTGTACTTATTTCCATCTTTTGAAACACCTCGGAATCCTGTTTCTTTAGATTCTTGTCTTCTCAAGCCACTCATGGTGGTCCACTCTAAATTTTGCAAACGACAATCAAGTTTATTGCCATTAATCATGCGTACGAACAGTTTTTTAGGGGCTTCCAAAGGCTTTTTTAAACCATGTTCGGCAATAATTTTTTGGAGATACATGGTTATTATTTCTCCGTTCTCGCTGTATTGCAGCACAGCATAGCCATGGGAGTGAAGCCTCCAACCTTCAACCAAGCCGAATTTTTTTAACAAACCAAATCCAAATCTGCAAAGCTTGACTCTTTTTTCCGTATTGTTCAATTCTAGGTACATATCAAAAAATGTGTGACAGCTGAAAAAATATGACCAAAGTCAAAAGTAGGCAAATACATCAATTTAGCAAGAGAATGTAAGCGTAGACTAAAAACGGAAGTAGTTATTATTTGCTGCTAACCAAGCTTTCACTCAAGTTTTCTGTCTCTTTAAAATACAGCAAGGACCATTCATGATTGAAGTCTTCCACTAGAGCGCATTGATGATGGTACCAAGAGCCGCTGTTCATAAAGGTAAAGGCATCAGATTGATGTATGGCCGGCCTGTGAGAGAAAGCAGTGATGACGCCTGCATATCCTTGCTTTATGGCAAATTCTGCCATTAAAGCTTCAAGACTGGGTCCATCTTCTTCTTCTTGGATTAAACCCATAAGATCTATTTGAGTAGCGTTCATGGATACTTTCCATCTATCCATGAGACCCATTAATCTTTTGAGCAAGTATCTGCCTTGTCGGGATCTGCTTAGCCATTTGCCTAGCCTTGTTTCAAGTAAAATTGCGATATCTCCTTGTACAATAAGAAGCTTTCTTCCCTTTGGAGATTCTAAAGTGTATTGACTACTTCTATATATGGACCTTCCAAAAAGACTGATCAGTTGGGAGCTCAATTCACTTACATTGTCCTGCACCACTATGATTTCCGTGCCGTAAGCATCACTTAAAGAATTTAGTGTGGAAAAGAATTCCATCACTTTCACAATTGCAGATTTGTTGTTTTCAAATCCTTCAAAGCTCAGAATAGTGCCACACAGAATGATACGATCAGCAGTATGCAAACGCAGGAATCTGCCCAAACGATTGTATTCTGTTGGGTTGGCTTCTAAGTGTAGATTAGAAAGAACGAGTGTTTTATAAGTGTTGATCAAAGTTTAAAAAAGAGAGTGCAAAAAAAGCGAAGGGCTATTACCTAAATGTTACCCCTACTTTAAGCTATTCAGCAGCTTTATGCATTCAGCTTCCTGTTTCTTCAGTCTAGTTTTGCAGTATATTGCATGGATGAATCTACGTTCGAGCAAAAGAACTATAAAGTCGTTAGGGTATTTTATAGGACTACTACTGTTACAAACACCTTTATACGCTCAGCAAACCACGGCCATTCAGGTAAATATCAGTTTGGACAAGGTAGCTATGGATCGAGTGCCTGTAGAAATTTTTTTCTATGGCACTTTTCCTGATACGTTGCTGTTTCGATTGCCAAAAGTAGTGCCTGGCACTTATGCTATTTATGATTTCGGGCGATTTGTAGTTGACTTTACAGCCTTTGATAAAACGGGCAAACCCATCAACTTTTATAAATCCGACATCAATACTTGGGAGTTGGTTGGCGCCAATCAGCTCCATAAAATTAAATACACTGTAGACGATACTTGGGACGCTCCCGCAGAGGAGAACTTTGTGTTCAATGCAGCAGGTACCAATATTGAGGAGGACAAAAATTTTCTGTTTAACACACAGGGATTTGTTGGTTATCTGGAAGGTTACACAGGACTGAAGTATGAGGTTACTTTTTTAAAACCGCTTCATTTTCATGGGAGTACAGCACTCCGTCCAGTAAAATATGATTCTGTCTCAGAGGTGTATGCACTTAGAAACTATCACGAATTGATCGATCATCCAATTATGTTTTGTGTCCCTGATACACAAACGCTGATGATTGGTAATACGGAAATATTGGTATCGGTATTTGCTCAAGGAGGACGAGTGACTTCTGCATTTGTTGCCAATCAAGTAAAAAATACACTTGAAGCTCAGAAACGATATCTCGGAGATACACTTCCTGTGAGTCGATATGCTTTTTTGATGTATTTCTTTCGAGATTTCTCAGCAAGCGAGTCGTATGGAGCTTTGGAACACACCACTTCATCGGTGTATTTTATGCCTGAAATGGACACAACTGCCCTGGCACCTGAACTGAAATCCATAGCCTCACATGAGTTTTTTCACATTGTCACACCTCTCACGCTGAAATCAGAGGAAATCGCATTTTTTGATTACCATAACCCATCTATGAGTCAACACTTGTGGCTGTATGAAGGAGTTGTGGAATACTTTTCTCATCACATGCAGGTAGAGCAAGGGCTCACTACTCCAGAAGAATTTTTAGAAGAAATGACGGATAAGCTGTATATATCAGATGACTTCAACGATCAGCTTCCTTTCACAGAATTAAGTAAAAACTGCCTGACCGTTTATCAAAAGGAATATGACAATGTGTACTACAAAGGAGCACTTATCGCTATGTGTTTGGATCTATCTCTTCGATACCATACGGAAGGAAAGCAAACACTTAATAAACTGGTAATGCAATTGGGCAAGCTGTATGGAGCTGATCGACCTTTTAAAGATGAAGAGTTCTTTGATGTTTTTGTTGAAAAGACGCATCCTGAAATTAAAGTATTTATAGAAAAGTATATTCAAAGTGCTGATCCTTTACCACTTAAGGAATGTCTATCATGGTTGGGTATTGAGTTTCTGAAAGATGTGAAAGTGAAAGACTTTTCAATTGGCGGCATTCAAATAGGGTTGGATAGCAAAAACATGCGACTCTTAGTTCAATCTACCGAGGAGTTAGATGATTTTGGCAGGACCATGGGCTATCAAGAAGGTGATGTTTTCGTGAAAATTAATGGAATCACTATTGATGCATACAACTACCAAGATGTGTTTTCACTGGTTTTTAACGAAATAGAAGAGGGCGACAAGCTATCTATTATTGTTTTGAGACCGAATAAGAAAGGCAAGCTCGTGGAGAAAAAATTGAAAGCTAAAATGCAGATGGTGGATGTGGTACGCAAGTATTTGATTAAGCCTATGACCGAGAAGCCCTCAGCAGAACAACTTAGGTTTTATGAATCTTATTTCAACCCCTCTAACTAGACTCTATTATGGCAGTTTTATTTGACAGCTTTAAAGCGTGGAAAGCGCAGGTAGTACTTACAGAGGAACCTCTATACAAAGCAGTGCTAGACTTTGAAGTAGATCAAAAAGGCAAGACCGAAGACCATATTTGGGAAGGAATGATGCACGCGTACGCTGTGATGAAAGATGCTGTAAAAACTGGCTTGGAGGAAGATATGACCTCTCGTTCTGGTATGATCAACAATGGGGGTAAAAGAGTTTACAACAGTCCAATAACGGTACTTTCTCCTGAATTTAAAAAACTGATTAGCAGAGCATTGGCTGCTAAAGAAGTTAATTCATGTATGGGCAGAATAGTGGCAGCGCCCACAGCAGGAGCCTCAGGAATTCTACCGGGAATTCTCACCACCTTACAAGAGTTACATAGCCTTTCTGACCGCAAGATTTTAGAAGGCTTGCTAATAGGAGCTGGAATAGCCTTGATTTTAGAACAAAATGCTTCCTTGTCAGGCGCTGTGGGTGGATGTCAGGCAGAAACGGGAAGTGCTGCGGCTATGGGCGCTGGTGCCATAGTATATTGCCTTGGAGGGGATGTAGATCAGGTATTTAATGCTGTAGCTATTACCATTCAGTGCATGCTCGGACTGATTTGTGATCCTGTTGCTGGCTTGGTAGAGGTGCCTTGTGTAGTTCGCAATGCTTCTGCGGCAGCCATTGCTTATAGTTCTGCGCAAATAGCCTTGGCAGGCGTAGGAGCAGTAATTCCTGTAGATGAATGTGTGCAAGCACTTGGAGAGGT
>DAINOB010000041.1:0-12611 GCA_036735585.1 Cytophagales bacterium
GTTGGATGTCAAAGGCTTTGCCAGTGCTTTTCAAAGCTATGATCTTGTGGCTGGCGTTTGGCCCGGATACGGACGTTTGTATCCCTATTTGGAATTGCTGCTTGGAGTTGCATACCTCTTGTTTTTAGATACTGTAGCAGTAAATACCCTTACGATAGTACTGATGGGCGTAGGTGGTTTAGGTGTGGCCAATAGCCTCCGCAAAAAACAGCAGATCCAATGCGCTTGCCTTGGAACAGTTTTCAATCTTCCGATGAGCACCGTTACGCTCGTAGAAAACCTCCTTATGGTAGTAATGGCTGCGGTCATGCTATGGGTTTAATCTTTTCAAAAAATTTTCACAATTAAAAAATCATTAAAATGAAAGTAACATATATCAAATCCCTACTTATCCTATCATTTATAGGGTTCAGCATGGGTTCATTTGCTCAAAATGGCTTTGTAGAATCCAAAATCATGGTCAAAGGAGTTTGCGGAATGTGTAAAGAAAGAATCGAAACAGCTGTGGACGTGAAAGGGGTGAAATTTGCCCAATGGGATCGGCAGAGCGATACTTTATTAATAGTGTACAAACCAGAGAAAATCTCTTTGGATCGTATTCACGAGCTTTTGGCTGAAGCAGGGCATGACACGGAGCAAAAAAAGGCTACAGATGAAGCCTACCGCAAAGTAGATGGCTGTTGCCGTTATCGAGAGCTTGATTAGCATTAAGCCTCATGCGAATATTAGCAGCAATGATGCTACCCTTCTTGTGTCTGTGCATACCTGTGCAGGCACAAGAAGCTCTGGTAGAAGGAATAGTGCTGGAACAAGATCAAAAAGGAACGCTCTATCCAATACCAGGCGTGCATGTGGTGTGGATGGGAACTACCCTAGGCACCACTACAGATTCTCTTGGTTTTTTCAAGATTGATCGTGCCAATAATTCCAAGCATCTCATATTCAGTTATGTAGGGTTTAGCGATGACACCGTATTGATTGATAAAAAGAAGGAACTCAAAGTAATCCTAAAGCCTGGAAACACCTTAGAGGAAGTTGGGATTGCCTATAGACGGAAAGCAACCGAGCTCTCCTCTGTAGACATGATCAAAACCCAATGGATGACAGAAAAAGAGCTGTTCAAGGCAGCCTGTTGTAATCTGAGTGAAAGTTTCGAAACCAATCCATCTGTGGATGTGGCTTTTTCTGATGCAATCACAGGCACACGGCAGATACAGATGTTGGGTCTTGCTGGTCCCTACATTCAGATATCAAGGGAAAATATGCCTGGCATTCGTGGACTTTATGCGGTAAATGGGTTTGGATTCGTGCCCGGCACTTGGCTTCAGGGAATTCAAGTATCAAAAGGTACAGGTTCTGTGGTCAATGGCTTTGAAAGCATGTCGGGGCAGATAAACATGGAATGGCATAAACCCGAAGATGCTGATGCGCTCTATATCAATGGATACCTCAACGAAAGTGGTAGAATGGAAACCAACATTGTAACCGCAACTGAGCTTACAAAAAACTGGAGTACCGCACTGATGCTGCATGCCGATCAAAGACCCTGGGATGTAGATCAAAATGGAGATGATTTTCTTGATCTGCCAAGGGGTGGTCAGTACAGCTTTGTAAACCGATATAAATACAGCAATCCCAGCACTGGGCTAGAAGCTCAAATGGGAGTATTTATGCTCAGCGATCAAAAAATAGCAGGTCAGAAAGTCTTTAGAAGCGGAGATGGATGGAGGTCACAACCCCGATATGGAGTAGACCTCACATCAGAACATGGAGAAGTTTGGACTAAAGTAGGGTATGTTTTTCCCCAATCCCGATACAAAAGCATAGGTCTTCAGCTCTCTGGAGTACGACATAGGCGATGGTCTGAACTGGGCAGAAGAAATTATAAAGGGGCTCAAAACAGCAGCTACGCCAATCTGATCTATCAAAGTATCGTAGGTACTACCGATCATGGCATCAGAACAGGATTATCTTTTCAAGGCGACTACTTTGCGGAACGATTAGACAGCTTACCTTTTGAAAGGAGTGAAAATATTCCAGGTACCTTCCTTGAATACAGCTATCAGGGAAGTGAGAAATGGGGATTGGTAGCGGGAATGCGTGCAGACTACCATTCTATGTTTGGTTGGTTTTTCACGCCTAGAGTACACCTGCGATGGAATGTACTACCATCTACTGTTGCTCGAATCACCACGGGAAGAGGACAGCGTAGTGCCAATTTGATTGCAGAAAATGAGGGATTGCTAGTCACCTCCAGAAATTGGAGATTCGAAGGCATGAATACTCAAAATGGCATTTATGGCTTTCGGCCTGAGGTAAGCTGGAATGTAGGAGGTAGTCTAACCCACCAGTTTAAATGGAATTATCGCGAAGGCCATATTGGTTTAGAAGCATTTCACACCCGCTTCCAGAATCAAGTGGTGGTGGATACCGATATTTCTCCCACAGCAGTGCACTTTTATGCGCTTCAAGGCCTATCCTATTCTACTGCATGGCAGGCAGAAGCCGAATATGAGTTGGCCAAAAGACTGGATGTACGTATGGCCTTTCGATATTTTGATGTACAAACGGACTTCAGAGAAACCCGAAGACAAAAAGCACTAGTGGCCAGAAGCAGGGCTTTTGCAAACATTGCTTGGGAAAGCCGTAAGAAAAATTGGGTATTGGATTTCACCATTCAGTGGATAGGCAGCAGAAGATTGCCAGTGACTGTAGCTAGTCCAGTAGAATTTCAACTAGATGCTCAATCTCCATCCTTCTTTTTAATGAATGCACAAGCCACTCATGTATTTAACAAAAAATGGGAGGCATATATAGGCGTAGAAAATCTCAACAACTTTACCCAATCTGCTCCTATTGTTTCTTCCGGTGAGCCTTTTGGGCCCTATTTTGACAGCAGTATGGTTTGGGGGCCAATTTTCGGCAGGATGGTCTATGCAGGATTTCGATTCAGAATCAAGCAAAGCAAAAATGCTTAGGCAAGCACTTCAACATGTGTAGCATAGTTTGCTGAAAGCATGGTTAAATCAAGATTAGCTTTGTCACCTTGAAATAAAGCAAAGACCGCAGAACCGGATCCACTCATTTCTGCATACACTGCCCCTTGGTCATAAAGCCCTTGAATGAGTTCTTGGATCACAGGGATTTGAGCAGCAACGGAGTGTGTGAATTGATTCTTTAGTCTAAAACGCCACTGTGAAACTGGGAGCTGAGGAAGAGTTTTAAGATCGAAAGTTGCTGGACTTGCTGAAATTCCTCGATAGGCCGTTGAAGTGCTGCTTTCTATGCCCGGATAGATCACCAAAAGCGTGAATCCAGATAAGGATATTGCCAATGGCTGCATTAACTCGCCTCGTCCATAGGCGAAAACGGGTTTCTTTTCGATGAAAAAGGAGCAATCACTGCCCAGCTGCTGAGCATAATTTTTTAAGGCTGCTACGCTTAGATTGAGTTCAAATAGGGTATTCAAAAGCTTGAGCATTGATGCTCCATCGGCAGAACCACCACCCAAACCAGCACCCATAGGCACCACTTTATGCAGATGAATATGAACAGAAGGAATCCCAAAATCCTGATTCAACATTCTCCATGCTTTTACACAAAGATTGTCCTCCGGATTTCCTGCTACGGAAAGACCCGTGATGTCTAATTGTAAGGTGTCGGAGGGAATAATTTCTAATACATCGCTCCAGCTCGTGGGGAAAAACACGGTTTCCAGATTATGGTACCCATCAGGTCTTTTCCCTGTGATGTACAATCCAAGATTGATTTTAGAGCCTGGGAAGTCGATCATTTGACCCTGCGAACTAAAGTTTTTGCTTCCCTAAAACAATCTCAAAAAACAAGCGAAAATCAGAAGCCAAACTGAACAAGGGATACTGAAAAGTAGCGGGCTTATTCTTTTCAAAGAAAAAATGACCTACCCATGCAAATCCATACCCAACCAGTGGAATGCCAATCCAAATCCACCAATGGCCATAAATAAGCGCAAGAATCAGAATGACAAACACCAATCCTGTACCTATGAAATGCAGTTTCCTACTTGTAGGGTTTTGGTGTTCAGTTAGATAAAAGGAATAGAATTCTTCGAAGGTCTGTATTCGATCTTTAGGCATACCATTACCTTGCTATCGCTGCTACCAAATCTGATTGCGTAATGATGTGCACTTGGTTAGTCTCATCTCTCACCAATACTGCCTTATGATCTCTAGACAAAATGGAAGAAAGTACATCCGCAGAGTTATCAAGGCCTACAAAAGGAAAGGGCTTTTCCATAAATTCTTCCACGGCTTTGTCCTTAGCTGCAGAATCGGAAATTATGCATTTAAGTAAAAAAGAATCAGAAAGTGAACCAACCACATGATCGCCATCCATTACTGGAATTTGGGATATTCCTTTTTCAGACATTTTCTTTATGGCATCCGCCAAAGTATGGGTCTTAGCTACAGTGACCAACTTCTCGAAAGATTTTCTTCTTGAAATAATGTCTCTGGCGGTGTCAAATTCTTTGTCTTCCAAAAATCCTCTTTCACGCATCCAGTCGTCATTGTAGATTTTGCCGATATAGCGAGTGCCATGATCAGGAAGGATTACCACCATTACATCCCCTTCCTTAAGATTTTCCCGTGCATACTCTAAGGCACCGTGCATGGCAGAACCGCAGGACCAACCCACGAATAGCCCTTCTTCGCGTGCCAATCTACGTGTCATGATGGCACCATCTTTATCAGTCACTTTTACAAAGTGATCGATCATGTTCATGTCCACATTTTTAGGAAGGATATCCTCTCCAATCCCCTCGGTGAGGTAGGGATAAATTTCGTTTTCATCGAATATTCCTGTTTCCTTCAGCTTTTTAAATACAGAACCATACGTATCTATTCCCACAGAAATTACAGAAGGGTTTTGCTCTTTTAAGAATTTAGCTGTACCACACATAGAACCTCCCGTGCCCACACCCGCTGCATAGTGCGTAATTTTGCCCTCAGTTTGGTCCCATATTTCAGGGCCAGTGGTTTCATAATGGGCTAAAGTATTGGAGAGATTGTCGTATTGATTTGGGTAAAATGAATTTGGTATTTCGCTGTTTAATTTACGCGCCACAGAATAGTATGAACGAGGGTCGTCAGGTTCTACATTGGTAGGACAAACAATTACCTCAGCACCAACTGCCCTTAGGATATCCATCTTTTCCTTGGATTGCTTATCGCTCATGGTAAAGATGCATTTGTATCCTTTAGCAATGGCAGCCAAAGCCAATCCCATTCCAGTATTCCCAGAGGTGCCCTCTATGATGGTACCTCCCGGCTTGATAAACCCTGCTTTCTCAGCATCTTCAAGCATCTTAATGGCCATCCTGTCTTTCATAGAATTACCAGGATTGAAATATTCCACTTTGGCTAAAACGGTTCCTTTGATGTCTTTTGCCAGTTTGTTGATGCGTATCATCGGGGTGTTCCCAATGGTGTCGATGATGGAATTGTAAACTTTCATACGAATTTGATATTGCTGGGTGGCAAGTTAGGAAAAAGGCACTATTGCGCTCTCTTGAAGCAAGAATAGTGTATTAAATAAGGCCTGAAGTGATTACTTTAAAAAATATGCTTTATACATTTCAAAACTTTCTAATAGAATTCTTATGGCTGTTTGCTTGTTTAAAAATTCTTCTACAACTACTGTTTTATTTTCTAGTTTTTTATAGTCTTCGAAGAAACTTCGCATTTCCGATATAAAGTGTGCAGGTAACTCAGAAATATCACTGATATGGCTTACACTGGGATCTCCCGCAGCTACTGCGATAATTTTGTCATCTGCTTCTCCCTGATCCAGCATGCGCATCACACCTATCACTTTTGCAGGAACAATGCACATCGGCACCACATCTATCTGAGATAGAATTAGAATATCTAGTGGATCCTTGTCGTCACAGTAGCTTTGAGGGATAAAGCCGTAATTGGCAGGATAGTACACCGAGGAATACAGCACCCTATCTAGGCGCAAAAGCCCGCTGTCTTTATCCAATTCATATTTTGCCCTTGTGCCTTTTGGGATTTCTATAATGCCATTAACGTATTCCGGTAGTTGGTCTCCTGCGGAAACAGAATGCCAGGGATTAAATTCATTTTTCATGGTAATTGATTTGGAGGGTTATTGACTATGCATTCTTTATGGAACCGGTAATTCCACAAAAATAACATATTGGCTGAATGTATATTATAAAACCTATCGCTTTTCAAATGGATTTGAAAACTCCGGATTGGTAACAAACGAACTGTCGGATAGGGTAAGTAAAAATGCTATTATTTTTCTCTTTTCGTCTCCAGTCAATCGTGCACCACCTTGCTGAACAAAACCCATTTTTGAATCAATATTGGCACTGTAATGTAGACCTTCACTGTAGAAATCAATAACTTCCTCCAAGGAACTGAATCTGCCATCATGCATGTAAGGAGCTGTATAGGCAAGATTTCTCAATGTTGGGACTTTGAACTTCCCATAGTCGCTTATTTTTCCTGTCACCTCACCCCTACCTTTATCCTCAAAATCTTCAGATCTGCGGGTGGCATCAAGTCCATTGTTGCTGAAAACGAATGAAGCGCCCAATGCATCGCCATCTGTTAAATGACAGTGAATACAATCTCCCTTGGTTTGTTCATTGGCTAAGACAAAGCCTTCATATTCATCTTTCGTAAAGATTGATTTTCCCTCAAGTACTTGATCATACTTTGATTCGTGGGAAACTAGAGTGCGAAGAAATTGACCAATAGCATAAGACACGTGAACACTATCAATGGAAGAAGTGCCAAATGCCGCTCTAAATTTCTCTCTATAAAATTTATTCTTTTCTAGTCTGCTGGCTGCAAGACTCCAATCAAGGCTCATCTCATTGTATTCTCTTACTGGATGAAATACTTGATCTTCAATACTACTTGCCCTACCATCCCAAAACAGAGAGGGATGCCATGCCAGATTAAACAACGGCATGGTATTTCTCCTCATGGGAACACCATTTCTTCCCTTGCTAAATACATTCGGAGAGTCGCTGAATGCTGATGCCTGTTTGTGACAACTGGCACATGACAAAGTATAATCAACACTCAATATGGAATCATAAAAGAGGTATTTGCCTAGTTCAGCTCCTTCTATGGTCACTGGGTTGCTTGCAGAGACAGGCATAACAGGAAAAAACCTCAGTTTAGGAAATTTGTACTCGGTAGTCGGATAATCGTTGGTAAATCCTACAAAACATAGTACAAAAAACAGCAAGGCAATTCTGTACATTCTTTGTTTACTATTTTTGAATAAGCAACGGAATCATCTCTGATTTAAGATTGGTTTTAACCTTTAGAAAATACTGCCCATCCTTGTACATCCTGGTATCAAACCAAAATTTGGTAGGGATATTTTTCCATTGCTCAACTATGCGCCCTAAATGATCAACCAGTTCCATCGTTTCAATAATATGGAAGTCCATCACTTTCTGCGCCCGAATATTCACAATAGTACTTGCTGGATTTGGAAAGACGTCTAAGTACGTTTCTTGTTCCACTTGTTTAATAGAGTGAATGAAAGTTATACGGCTAATCATGTTGTCTATCATCCAACCTTCTCTATTGTTATTGACTGAATCTGAAATCATGGTAAATCTCAAAAACATTTTATCTAACCATTGATTTTGAGCAATGAAAGAAAGATCAAAACAAAGCCACACCTCTTTCCAAGTGGAATCAGTACCACTAAATGCTACCTCTCCACCTGGCAAAGTATCCAAATTCGTTGGGCCAAAGCCATATATATTGTATACATAAGGATTGTTAAAAACACTAATCCATGTAGTACCCGAATCAGTGGAATACTCAATAAATCCACCATCAAGCCCTTGCTCGAAATCTATTTTCTGCTTCCAACTAAACGCAAATATGCCCCAGTTTCCAGCATTTACATTCGCTTTTGCAATGAATCTTGAGGTATCATTGGCAGGATAAAAATTTAAGGTGTCAGTGACAATTGCATAAGGTAGCGTAGCTGCACTGTCAAAAATCGCCTTTTGTGGCCTTCCTATTTGCCATGCATTTTGGCTCGAGGTATCCATCTCAATGATGATTGAGTTGGCAGATGAGGTATCAGCTCCATCAAAATATTGCTGACCTATTATCTGGGATTTTGATACTTGTGCGAGGCACAAAAAGAATAGAATTGAAAAGTAGAGCTGTTTCATGGGCTTAGATTTTGTTGGTTAAAGATAATATTTTGGTTTACTTGTACTACGTTAAAACCATAATTTATTTGTTTGCATCATAAAGCTCGAAATGGGATTCAATAACAAATGAAAAGACGATAAAAAGGCTCATTAAGCGGCAAAATCGAATTAAATGCTAGCGTTTTACAGTGTTCTCGTAGAGGTCTATCCAACGATCTGTTGTCATCTTTCCACAAAGTTCACCTATGAGTTCTAATGGTACTTGATCTGGCTTTTTGAAGCGGATGCAGCTTTTCCCCATATCTAGTTTGGTTTTGCAGTGCTTTGAATACTCTGTTGTAAACCACTCAATCAATTCGGGATCAGCATACAGACCCATGTGATACAAGGCTATAAAGTTTTTCTGGGAGGAAATGCTGATAAAAGGCAGTGGCTGTTTGGGATCACAATGATAGCCATTGGGATACAAGGAATGAGGAACCACAAAAGCAATCATGCCATAGCTAAGGGTTTCTGTAAAACCATCGGGGAGATTTTCCAGTATGGTGGAGCGAAGTTGTTCAAAGGTCTTTTTTCTCTCTTCAGGTAACTGCTCTAGATACTGATCGGGAGTTTCTGGTTTCATCAGGTTAAGGGTTGGTGTGATAAAAGTAGGAAAAGATGAGTTTACTTGAGAGGGAGGGATAGATCAAAAGTTCGAGGTAAAGCGTGAGGCTTTATTTAACAAAGAATCTAACATGGTTAACCAATTTTTTCCTATTTGCTTTGTAGGCACGTATTATAACACCTACACTAAATGAAGTACTTGGTCCAGCTAAAATAGAGCCTTCTCTTGCCATACTTAGATAATCGGAATAACTTTCCCCATCACTGTCAATTGATGAAATAAGACCCTTTATCATATAAGTATAAGTTAACTTATTTGTGAAAAAGTTATTTTTAAAAAAAGATTCAGGTTTGGCGTCAATAAGATTAAAGAGCTCTGTTTCCTCCTTTATTCTAAAATTTTTCCAAAGCAATTTTTCTGTTGGGGTCATTCACTTAGTTATTAAGAATCCTACTTTAAATTTATACTCAAATAATTACTGCATGTAAGGTTTATTCCTTCTAAAACGTAAAAAGGCTGAATGTACGTGCCGAGTGGTTTATAATTCTGCCTCATTTTCCAATTCGTTTTCAATTTCTTCTATGCTGGGCAAACTGCTTTTCAGATTCTCCGGTAAGGATTTTTTGATTTCGTTTTCCCAGTTGGATATTCCTATGGGATTGTTGATGCCTGCCAATGAATATTCTGCAACTACCCTATCTTTTTCCTTTACCAGTAGCAAGCCAATGGTTTTGTTGTCATCTTTGCTACACAAGGCATCATTCACCACATTCATATACATATTCAGTTGGCTAATATGCCCTGGTTGCAGCTTGCCTGTTTTCAGCTCGATCACTACATAGCATTTTAGCTTGATGTGATAGAAAAGTAAGTCGAGATAATAGTCACTATCTCCCAATTCCAAATGTACCTGCCTGCCCACAAATGCAAAGCCCTGCCCCAATTCCAATAAAAACTTTTGAATATGGTCTATGAGGTTTTGCTCCAACTCTCTTTCTTTGATATGACTTGCATTCCCCAAAAAATTAAAAATATAAGGGTCTTTAAACGATTGGTTGGCTAAGTCAGAATCCATTGGTGGAATGGTTTCAGGAAAATTATTTACAGCATTCCCTTCTCTTACATGCAGTTTGCTTTCTATCTGAAACACCAACATGTCTTTACCAAAACCGTTTTCAATGGTTTTTTGGGCATACCACAGCCGCAATTGAGGTTCTTTTATTTTGTCCAATAGTGTAATGTTGCTACGCCAAGGAATTTGTGCAACGGTGCGTTGCACTATTGCAAGGTCTTGCCACGATTCGGCAAACTTTCGCATGTACTTTAAGTTTCTGGGCGAAAAACCTGTTTCTTCCGGAAATGCCTCTTTTAAGTCTGCCGACAAACGGTCTATTACTTTTGCTCCCCAGCCCTCCACCTCCTGTTTAGTGAGTATAGCTTTACCAATATGCCAATACATCAAGATCATTCTTTGGTTGGCATTGAGAATGGTAGCAAGCTTTTCTTTTTTAATGAATCCTTTTAGTTCTGCTACAAAGGAAACATAGCCTTTAGGCATTTCCTTGAAGTTTTCTGCTATTGGAAACACCACTTTTTCTATGTCATTACCCAATTGCTTTCTTTTCATAAACCGTCTATTCTATACCCTAATGTTTCAAATACTGCCAAAAGATCCTTCTTACTTTGTTCTTCAGCTTTCAACAAATCAGCAAATTCGGCTTTCAGATTATTCATTTTCTCGTCAAAGTCAATGTTCTCGTCACGGTCTACAAATTCAATGTATTTACTCGGCACCAACGAAAGATTCAAGTTGCAATATTTTTGCTTAGAATGGTGCTTTAAAGCCTAAACTTATTTTCAACATCGGCATATCTAATGTCAGTCACAGCTTTTTTCTATTTCGCCAAGCCTATATCTTGCACGCTTAACTCACCAATGAGCCTACCCCTTATTCCTGCCAGCCTTGACCACGCAAAAGATCATTAAAGCCCTCCATACCCATGCCCGAGAGGAAGGATCTGTGGGTTTTTATTTGAGTTTGGGGCTTTTTCTAGGTGGAGCCATTTATTTAAAATATGGCTTGCATCTGGATACCTATTTCTACAATGATCCTTGGCAGCTGGCCAAAGGTTTGGCTTTTTATGCTGTACCCTATTTTGTGGCTGTGCTGGCGTATGTGACGCTAAAAAACAAATGGACTATCTTCCGAGAGCCAGGATTTTGGGTGCTGAGTGCCGCTTGCCTTTTTGTACTCGTGGCCAACAAATACCTACAATTCTACAAACCCTATCTGGCGCAAAACCCGGAGACTTACCCTTTCCTGCGTTTGGTGGCATTCAACCTGCACATCTCTTTCTTTTATGCTTTGATACCCTTTCTTTTCTGGGTATTTGGTAGAAATCATGAACAAAGCCGGTGGTTTGGCTTTACCCTCAAAGGTTTTCATGCCAAGCCCTATGTGCTAATGCTTTTGGTTATGCTCCCCTTGCTGGTTTGGGCCTCCTATCAACCAGACTTTTTGCGGGCCTATCCACGCTACAAATCGGGCATCACTGAGGCGTATTGGCAGATTTCTCCTATGTATACTGTTGCTGCGTTTGAGCTGAGTTATGTGTTGGCTTTTGTATGCCTGGAGTGGTTCTTTAGGGGATTTATGGTCATGCGTTTGGAGAAATATCTTGGGGCGGGCTCCGTATTTCCTATGGTGGCTGTGTACGCCTTTATTCATTTTGGCAAGCCCTTGGCCGAAACGATTGGTTCGGTGTTTGGCGGCTACATTTTGGGAGTAGTAGCCTTACGCTCACGAAGTGTTTTTGGAGGCATTCTTATCCATGTGGGGGTTGCATTGCTGATGGAATTGCTGGCCTATTTACAAATGAAGATGTAAGCGTTTTGTTTGTGACTAATTGCCCTTTTGAACCAAATTCCTACCTTAGCCATCATTAATCAGTTCAAATACCTTTAATAATTTACTCGTATGAAAAACCCAATCTTATCCATTCTATTTTTATTGTTAATGATCCCATTCTGTGCTTTGGCTCAGTTTGAAGGCGAACCAGCTCCTGTGGATGAAGATGTAGTGAACCACAAAAACCATCATTATAACCATCACCACCCTATACACCTCCGCGACCATCATGAAAAACTCAGTGTTGACGTGATTGATATAGATGATGATCGCTTTATCCAAGTAGTGATCAAAACTCATGTCAATATCGGATGTCTTGAAGCCTCAAAGCCTTCTTTGGCCATTCGGTTGGACAATGGCAAATTGGTAGAGTTGGCACTAAAAAAATCTCAGTGTGGCAAATTGGTAGAGCACCCAATTTTTGGCAAGCACAACTATGTGATTACTTACAAACTCACTGAAGGTCAAGTAAATATGCTTCGTGAGAGCAATGTTCGAAACATTACGCTTTATGGAAAAGGGGGGAAAATATACCATGATGTGAGCGAATCAGCCTATGGCATGGAAGAAAAAGTAAAGCGCTATTTTATCGATAATTTGATGTAGGAATGGTGGTCTGGAGGAAGAATAGGTGAATTTGTTTGATTTTACTTTCGCAACTTCTCCAACTCTTCTTCCAGCAATCGAATGCCCAGCTCTATTTTATTCTTAAGTTGATCATAGTGTTCTGCAGCCACTGTGTCTAGAGCCAATACCTTATCATTCAATTGTTGCTTGTGTAGTTTTGCTTTGTCCAAGGTTTGCTCCCATTGGATGCGGGTAGAGTCTCCTACTAGACCTACTGGGTTAAGCTGATCCAGCACAAGATCCAGAGAGTCCATTTCTTTGTATTTCAA
>DAINOB010000042.1:0-12553 GCA_036735585.1 Cytophagales bacterium
CCTGCATGCTCAAGAAGCCATTGGGCAGCGGACTGTATATTTTCAAGAGAATAGGAATAGTGCATGGACTACTTCAGACTAAATTGATTGTTTTGAAAAATTAACGATAATTCTGCAACAAAATAGACCTTACAGAATCAAACTGCAAAATTGCTTGGAGATATGAACCATAATAAAAAGTCAGCATTTGAGCAGATATACAACGCTCAGCGAGCCAGAGTCGCCCGTCTGTGTAGAGCTTATGCAGGCAATATGGATGATGCTGAAGATCTTGTGCAAGAGGTATTTATCAAAGTGTGGCACCATCTGGACAACTTTAGAAATGAGGCAACACACAGCACATGGATTTATAGAATTGCCATCAATACCTGTTTGAGTCAAATCAGAAAGCAAAAGAGCAAACCTATCGAACGATTGGAAATTACTTTTGACAAAGCAGATTCCGCAGATCAATCGGATGATTTTCAGATTGCTTTGCTCTACCAAGCTATTGCCTCTCTTCCGGAAAAGGATAGAATCATTCTCACACTTTTACTAGAAGATGTCAGCCAAACCGAAATGGCTTCTATCCTTGCCTTGAATGAAGGTACATTAAGAAGCTTAATTCATCGAGGTAAGAAGAAACTGGCTGAACTCTACCACTCGCTTGAAAAACAAACTTTTGAACTATAAACCCCAAACACATGGACACTTTTGAAAATTTGAAAACACGCTGGCAGCAGCAACCCGTTGAAAATAAGCCTAATGATGTTTTTCAAGAAATCCTGAAAAACCAAAGACGAATGACCAGACCTTTAATTTGGGCAGTAGTAAGCTTAACTATCACAGGAGTAACTCTTACGGTGCTAGGAATGCTGATTACGTTTGAAAGCTTTATTTCTCTCTCAGGACTCATCTTGATTGTGACCATAGTATTGATTTTTGCTGGAATTCAACTCGTGGAGTACCTTATGATGCGAAAAGACTATAGCGCACTGCCTGTGTCAGAATACCTTCGGGAAATGATACACTATCAAAAGCGTCAGAATCTGATGTACACCCTAGGCTTGAATAGCTATTATGTGTTGCTAAGTATTGGGCTTGGGCTATACTTATGGGAGTTTACACAGAGGCTTGAGCCTGGTATCAAACTTACCGTGTATGGTCTTACATTCGGTTGGATAGCTTTTACCTACTTATACATGAGGCCTAAAATCCAAAAAAAGCACCGCGCTAAAACTCAGGCACTCATTGACCAACTGAAAGAACTTGCTGAGTAATTGTAAAGGTAATTTTTATAGGAAATTTACAGGACAGTTTAAAATGAGAAATAGGAAATCAGCTTAATGGTTGGCTAGGGAATGCATAATGGCTACTTGAATCGAAAATTTAGAAGATCCGCAAATTTATTTCATGTAAGAATTTTGGGAATTCTGTAACTAAGTAAGTCCACAGGCGTACATACGTCCATCAAACTAAATCTTGCACTTTCTCAATCAGCAGGCTCCTTCCTTCATCTTAGGAGCCTGTTTTTTGAGAATAATCTCCTCTCCTTACTCGCTCACATCTGACGAAATGGTAATGACCTGTTTATGATTCTTTGGGTCATTTGAGTAGATGGACAATGTTTTATTCTGTTTCCCTATCCTATCCTTGCTGTTGAAGGTCAACTTGATAGAGGAAGTCTCCCCTGGTTTTAAAACTTTTTTCTCAGGAGTGCCCACAGTACATCCACAATCAGCCTTAAGATGCCTGATCTCCAGATCTTGTTTCCCATCGTTGCGAATACCAAAATTAGTGTCAACCACATCTCCTGATTTTAATTTTCCGAAATCATAGAATGACTTCACCAAAGTCAATTTTGGAGCCTGTGCATATTGCTCAGCAGTCAAGGGTGGAAAAAAATCCTCAATAGTAGCAGCTACTACCATTTGTTTTTTGCCTTCTATATCAGGTTCATCGGTATACAAAATCACTTGGTCCTGCACGTAGCCATAGTCATTCCTTAGTCTAGACTCGTATTCTACGGTGATAGTGCCAGTAGCTCCAGGTTCCAAAGTTTTAGGACTATACTCAAATCTTATAAAGGGAGGAGCAACCACTCTATCTGAAAAAGTGACTGGCTTTGTTCCTTCATTGAACACCTTGAAACTTCTCTTTACTGGTTTGTCTCTTTGCACAGTGTTAAGTGCAAAATAGCGGGATTTGAATCTCAAAGAACCAATCTTCTCTGGATAATCATCCTTAGGGGTTCTAGCTTTAGGATCTACATTCCCTTTGATGTAAAGCATCAAGTTTTGATTTTCCACAGAATTGCTTTCCACTACCAGGTTTTTCAGAAATGCACCTGGACGATTGATTGGATTGTATTCTGCTTTTACCACACCGCTTTTGCCCGGCAAAATAGGCTGGTTACTCCATCCCGGAGTGGTACAACCACAGGAGGCTTTAACAGTAGAAATGATCAAAGGCGCATCTCCTACATTGGTAAATTTAAACTCATAGCGTACAGAACCTGCTTCTTCTTTGAGGGTGCCAAAGTCATGGGTATTTTTCTCAAATTGAATCTTAGGCTTTTGGGCAAATGAAAGTGAAGCAATAGATAGACTGAGTAACAGAGATAATGTGAAGTTCTTCATGTATTTGTAGGATTGTAACTTAGTTTCAAAAGCATACCGATATCGGCAGCACCAAGATTTATAATTGCAAACTTATAATTTTACCACTCAATCCAAAGTTCATGCCCAGAATTTTAACAGGAATTCAAAGTACAGGAAGGCCACATTTAGGCAATTTGTTAGGTGCTATTCTACCAGCTATTTCCTTGTCGCAGAAGCAAAAAGACCCTTCATTCTTCTTCATTGCCAATCTACATGCATTTACCAGTATCAAAGATGCCGCAATGCAAAAAGAAAATACCCATGCAGTGGCAGCAGCATGGCTCGCATGCGGTTTGGATACGGATCTACATACCTTTTACAGACAAAGCGATATACCCGAAGTATGCGAACTTACATGGTATCTTTCTTGCCTTACGCCCTATCCTATGCTTGCCAATGCCCATTCTTTTAAAGATAAATCAGGCAGACTAGCAGATGTAAATGCAGGATTATTCACATACCCAGTGCTTATGACTGCCGATATTCTTCTCTATCAAGCGGAAATAGTGCCTGTGGGAAAAGATCAAAAGCAACATCTGGAAATGGCAAGAGATATTGCTGTAGCCTTCAACCAAAAATTTGGAGATTTTTTCACACTTCCTGAATCCCGAATTGACGAACAAACGATGACAGTACCCGGAACGGATGGACAAAAAATGAGCAAATCCTATGGCAATACCATAGATGTATTTTTACCTGAGAAAGAATTGAAGAAACAGATCATGTCCATCATCACGGATAGCACCCCTCTCGAAGAACCAAAAAATCCTGATACGTGCATTGTGTTTAAGCTCTACGCTCTGCTTGCAGATACTCCTCAAACTCAAGATTTAAGAGCGAAGTACCTTGCTGGAAATTTTGGATACGGACATGCCAAGCAAGCCTTGCTGGGGTTAATTCTTGATCATTTCAAGAGGGAGCGTGAAACTTTTGACTTAATTCAAAAAGATTCCGGTATTGTAGAAGATGCTTTAAAACTTGGAGCTAAAAAAGCAAAAATGATCGCCCAAGAGACCTTAGAGGGCGTTCGAGCATTGACTGGTTATAAGTTTGACTGAGAATTAAGCGAGTTTCCAAACTTCTTTAGTACTGGTCCCTTCAATGTTGAGGATAAGTCTTGCGGGATTGGGTAGCAGTACCAATCTCACCATCTTATTTGGATAATCTTCTGCTTCTACGGGGACGCCATCAGATGGGTGTGGTTCAAATAAGGGGCTTCCTTCGCCTGCAATACCCTTCAATACTGGTTTTTTACCAATGTATGCTATTGCTGGCAGGACGTCACTTTCAGGACAATATTCATCGTGAATTTCTTGAATTACAGTTTCTAAAAATGTCCCGAAATCCTCTTGAAATCCATCTTCCATCTCATGAAGCTCCTCTTCTAGTTCATCATACGCTTCGTCAGCATAGTCAATTTTTGAGAGCTCAAATTTTAAATTAGTGAGGTCAGATAGCGATTGATTTAATTTTCTCGTGTCCATTCAGAATGTAGTTGGATGGCAAAAATGCGAAAAGGAGGTTATAAGTCCAATAAAAACGAAAAAGCCCTGAAGCTTTTATAATCCACAGGGCTTTTAACGTATATCAATCTTACTCTTTAATCCATTTATACCTTTTCACCTGTCCATCCATTTCTAAGGATAGAATGTACATCCCCGAGGAGAGGTCATGTACAGGAATTGATATAGGCTCTGTGCCAACTAAAAACTGATTTGTGGGCATGAGTTGCTGGCCTGTAATGGTGAGCAGTGTTACCCTAATATTTTGAGGCTCGCCTTCCACCAATCCTGCTAAAGTAAGGAATAATTGCCCTCCAGGGTTGGGATAAATGATAGGCGCATATCGATCAAAAACACTTTCTTGTAATCCAGAAATCGTAAAATTCAAGGGGTCTGAAGCAGGTGAAGCACAATTGCTGACGGTAACTATGACGGTATAATTTCCATTGACGTTGGGAACTATTTTAGGCTGATTTTGCCCAATGAGGATGTTGCCACCCCTAAACCACTGATTACCTATAGGTGCACTGGAAAATAAAGTATCTACTACTTGAGTGATGGTAGGTTTAGGAGGTGTACTTCGTACTGATAGTGTATGGGAACCAGAAACTACAGTTGTACAGCAGTTTACAATTCTCAAAGCGTAATTGCCCGAGTCAGCTTGCACTAGATTAATCAAATTAAGTGTTAGAGTTCCGCTAGTAGATGCAATTCCCGATTGCCCCGGAATGGTATCACCATTTTTCAGCCAATGATAGTTTACACTGGTGTTAGAGGTAAAAGGGACCGAGATATTCACAAATTGTCCAGCACATCTAGAAGTTGAAGGTGTAATGCTGCCAGCAGAAATTCCTTGTGCAGGTGTACATGCTTCATAGCAAATATCCAGATCCCAACCTTGAAGCGTTCCACCCTGACCATTTACGTTGTCCGTAACAATTAAAGTCCATGTACCACATCCTATTTCACCATTAAAATCATTAAGGTTACCAATAGGTCGGTAGGTAAGGCTATCTGTTGGCGGGCAAGGAATGATGGTATTACTAGATTGCTGATCAAAACTTATGTAAAAATTGGCAACCGGTGGCGTACAAGATTGCGGCATCAATTGCACGGTGAGGCCTTGGGCACTACGTATTGCAAAACTGAGATCGCTTATTCGGGTATGGGTACCACGGATATTGCGCACATTGATGTCTCTAATGATATTGCCTACTGGTATATTTAGATTGCTCAAATAAATGCCTGTTCCCGATGCTGGAATAACCAAAGGAGTGGTGCTGCTAAAGGTAGTGCAAATCACGTTTTCTGTAGTAAAACTAAATACGCTCGAAAATGCTCCATTACCACAAGGATTGATTCCCCTCACCCTCCAGAAATAGGTAGTGTTAGGATTTAAGAAGTTGTTGGTAATAAATCCAGGGGACAACAATCCTCTGGCAGAGTCTACGAGTGAAGTAAAAGTATTAGAGGTACTTAATTGAAACTCGTATCCTATTGCACCAGCGGCAGCAGACCAAGAAAATCCTGGTTTAAGTGCTTGGTTGGTGGCATTGTTGACTGGAGCGTTCAAAGAAACAGATCCAGGCACCGCGTTTACTATCGTCAGTGTTCCTGTGGCAGTTTTGGTTCCAGAGCTTCCAATGCCTGTGACTGTGAAGGTGTAGTTTCCTGGAATGGCGGATGCCCCTGCTCTAAGATACAACTCTATTGTGTCGGGAGGAATGAGGGTATCAGCACTAAACCTAGCCGTAACATTGGCTGGTAAGCCACTTACACTGAGCGCAACAGCGGTGTTAAATCCAAGCAAGCTGGCAATTCTAACTCGAAACAATCCACTGTCCTGGGTACAAGTAGAACCAGTGGTATTTAAAAGGGAAACAGAGAAATCAGGAATACTTGGAATTGGAATGGTGAAATTTACATTTGAAATATCGAAGAAAATATTCCCTTTTCCCATTACCATCACCCTACAGGCGGTGGATGGATTATTGGGTACAGTTACTTGAAATGAACCTGTATTTGGTGCTCCATCTGAGAGCACGATAGGCCAAGTAAGTCCTCCATTCAGTGACATCAAAATACGCACTGAGTCGCAATTGATGGGACTTTGGTGGGTGGCTCCTCTATTCCAAGTAATGGTTTGATTGCTAAATACAGTCCAAGTCACTGCAGTATTGGGGGCGGTTACAGTAAAGGGAGCACTTGTGCCCACAGTAATGGATACAGTATCGAAATTTGTTCCACCCCCAGCAGGTCTGTTGTCTCTTACATTCAGTTGAAATCTAAGAGTACGGGCGACATTGGGTAAAATTTCTCCCATAGTTTGATTGTTGGTAAGAATATCTGACCATGCTGGAAATACTCGTGTAGGACTTAGAGTAGGTGAAAATGATCTAAAAATAGGTGCCGAGGTAGAGTTGGCTAGATCAGGAGCACCTTGAGGGCCTAGGTCCATTTGCTCCCAACAATAGGTTAGCGTATCAGAAGTATTGGCATCAGTGGCAGAACCAGTGAGCATAAATGGTGTATTTCTTGGAATGATATAAGTAGTGCCGGCATTCACAACTGGCGGGGTATTGTTTGTAGGAATATTGGCTGCACAACTTGCTCCATTCCCTGTATTGGTAAAAGCAATCACCTGACGATAGGATCCTCCATGAAAATGATCATCCGATAAAGTTTGTATGTTTTGAGGACTGCAAATACCAGCATAAGCCATTATTGTAGTGCCACTTCCAGGTTCATACGCTGTTTGCGGTGAATGATTACTACCTGCACATGATCCTGTATTGCCATTAAAAGTATGGGTTCCTGCAAACTGATGGCCTATCTCATGGCTTACATAGTCAATATCAAATGGATCACCCACAGGCGCTGCAATTCCCGTTACCCCTCTGGCTTTATTTGAATTGGTACAAACAACACCTAAACCTGCTAGTCCACCTGCCCCTGTAGTAAATATGTGTCCGATGTCGTAATTGGCTGCACCAATAACAGTATTGATATTGGTCTGATTTTGATTAATGGTGGTAGATGCATCACTTTGATTGGTATATGGACCTGGATTGGCATTGGTGTAAATAATCAAATTATTATTGGCAACTATCAATAGCCGAATGGAAAAGTCTCTTTCATACACACTGTTTACACGATTGATGGTGGTATTAATGGCCGAAAGAGCGAGAGGTACTGTACCTCCATGGAAATTGGTATATTCCCTTGAGGCAGCAACTGCTATTCGATATTCCTTTCTGAAAGTGCCATTGGGTGTACTGATTTTTCCATGCAGCACTTCATAGTCATCCACCATTTTTTGAATGGCATCTACATCTCCTTCTGGCTCAAATTCAGTTTGAGGTTTATTGGCAGACGGGATAAAGTCTTTCTTATCATATACCATTACCCAGTCCTGATTTGAAACTAAGTGGGGATCAATAAAATAAGTGTACCCAGGACCACTAATCATGGCATGCAATCCATGAGGGGTAATGTCTAATTTCAAAATACTTCCTCCTGAACCTTGACCCGTATAGCATCGAATATCAGGATATTGCATTTGAAGAGATTTTTCCATTACAGAAAATTCTGCGAGCATAAACTCTGCAAAAGTGCCATTGGGTAAGGGAAGTGAAATCTTCTTTCCATAAGAGGATAGTGGCTGCTCTTGCCATGTTGGAGCTGAAATTAATTCCTGTTTTATAGCCTGAAAATCAAGAGTGTATAATTTCTTGGCTTTGGCTTGTATCCTCACTTGAGTAGCAGGATTGGCTACTTCAGGACCCGTAGTAGATAAGGTCCAAAAACGGTGGGATTCCTGAGCCGAAGAAGCTTGCGCGCTCCATAAGAAGAGTATCCCTGCCTGTAAAGCTAGGCGGAGACTTTGTTTAAGAGTCATATACATTAGCGGTATAACTAGATTTGGTTTTAGCGGATTATTGATAATTTTTTGGTTATTCTATGTTGACTGTCCTCTACTTGTATATAATACATGCCATTTTGAATAAACATTGGAAGAGAAAATTCTAATTCATTGTTGATCATGCTTTGAGGATTTTCCCAAGTTTTAATTTTTCTTCCTGCTATATCCACCAGATGAATACTTAATGAAGATGAATTCCAATTGTCATCTAACAAAAGAGAAACTCGATCTTGAGCAGGATTAGGATACACTTCTACTGCTGCATCGGTTAAGCTGATGTCATTGATCCCGTTAACTGCGGTTAAAACAATTCTTGTCCTAGCCCAAGCGTACCAAATGTTTGGTGTAACGGATATGATTCTCAGCCTACCAAATTGTGTACTTACATTTGGCACAATGATACTCTCGGTACCATCATTTGGTGTATTTGCTGCCAATATATAAGGCCAGGTAAGACCATCATCGGCAGAAAATTCTATGCGTACATTGGCAATATTTAAAGGTGACTGCGTGGTATTGTTTACTGTCCAAGTCACTGTCCTGCTTTGACCTACTGCACTGTTCCAACCTAGGAATGTGCCTATGGTAGAAGTTGGAGCAGTTACGTTAATTGGGCCCAAATCAGATACAATTACCGTAAAAGGTGAAGTATTGTTTCTGCCTCCTCCTCCTGCTCTATTGTCCCTCACGGTAAGCCTAAAGGTGGTATTTCGACCATAATTTACCAAAGCCTCACCTGATGGGACCACCGCATTGGTTCCTTGCTTGAGAAATGATAATGGGGGGAAGTATCTTGTGGGTATTGTATCCGGTCGAACTGATCTGAAAACAGGTGCATTTCCTGTGGGGCTTGTAGGTGGGCCTTGTGGACCCAAGTCAAATTGCTCCCAGTTATAGGTTAGTGGATCATTGTTCGCATCGAAGCCAAAGCCTGTAATGGAAAAAGGTGTGTTTTTGGGTATCGTAAACGTTCCTCCAAAAGGAGTTGCTGTGGGCGGGGTGTTGCCAGTAGCGTTTGTTTGAGCGCAGCTACCCCCTCCTCCACTATTTACAAATGCCAAAACCTCTAAATAGTTGGCTACATGGAAATAATCTTCGGTATTAGATTGGATATTCTGAGGTGCACAAAGTCCTGCATAAGCCATGATGGTGGTACCACTCCCTGGCTCGTAAGCATTTGTTGAAGAAATATTTGTGAGACATGACCCTGAAGAGGCATTAAAAGTGTGCCTAGCCCCAAATTGATGACCAATTTCATGGCATACATAATCCACATCAAAAGGGTCGCCTATAGGAGCTCCTATTCCTGATACACCCCTTGCCTTGTTGACACCACATACACTTTGCAAGGAAGCAAGCCCTCCAGCACCAGTGTTGAATACATGCCCGATATCATAGGCAGTACTGCCTATTTGCCCATTAATGACTGTAGATGCTTGAGCAATAGTAGTCTGTGTACTATTTTGATCTGTCCAAGGATCATTGACATCGGTGAAAATCAGAAGATTATTACTTGCTACTAAAATAAACCGGATGGCAAACTCTCTTTCATAAAGCCCTGATACTCTGTTTACTGTAGTTACAACCGCAGCCAAACCTGCAGAAACAGTGCCTCCATGGAAATTGGTATACTGTCTGGAAGTAGCTACAGCAAGTCTGTAGGTTCTTCTTGTAGATCCATTGGGTGTTGCTATTTTTTGTGCCGCTTCATTTAGTAAAGAATCCATAGGAAATTGTCCCGCCTCAGGTTCACTTTCTATAAACTGCTTAGAATGGTGCTTGATAAAATCAGCTTTGTTGTAAACAATATAAAAGTCAGGGTTGCCATGCAAATAAGGGTCTATAAACCAAGTTTTATCCCAAGTCATAACCATTGCATGAAATCCAGCAGGGGTGATATCCAATCTGATATTGGCTCTAGGATCTGTTATTCCTTGTCCGAGATAGGTTCTGATGTTTGGGAACTGCTCTTGTAAGGGAGCCTCCATGATAGAACTTTCTACTATTTTAAATATGTCAAAGCTTCCTTCTGGATTGGGAAGATGAAGCAAATAAGAGGAGTTCATCGGATCTACATTCGCTTCCAGTGGGCTTCCAAGCAAATATTGTTTCATAGAATTGTGGTTCATCTGATACAATCTCTTTTGCCGGGCTTGGATATAATTGTCTCCTTGTATAGTTGGCCCTTCAGGCAGGAAAACCCAATAGTTCTGAGTGATGGGATTGGCGAGTGCTAGGGATGTCGAAACAGCCAGCAAGAATGATAAGAACAAAAAGTGAGAAAATATACGCATGTTATTGAAATTGGGAATGCAAATTATTGATAATTAGTGACTTGGAAAACAAGAAATATTAAAGGATCAGCGCTCTGGGAGTTCATCAAATGTCTTATCCGGGGGCTGCTGCAAATCTGATTTTCTAAAGGTGATGTATACCGATTGATTAAAACCGGTAACTGGTTCAATAAAATAAGTTTGATCAGGAGCTATGATCTGAGCTGTAAATCCTCTCGGAGTATGCTCGCACTTAAGGTGCCATGCGGGATTGAGAATCGCTGCACCACTGAAAGTTTGAATCTCAGGAAATTGTGCAGCCAATTCTGGAGCCATCACTGGTGAATTTCTGACTTTAAAACTTACCAAACCTTGACCCTCCAAAGGTAAAGATAAGGTATCCTGCTGGCTAAGAGACTTCGCACTTCCCTCTTTAGGAAGATCTAGCAATCGCCTTCTCATAGCCATAGTGTCAAGTGTATATAATTGATACTTCAAAGGCTTTGGTTGATTTCTTCTGAATTCAAAATCAATTTTTGAAGCACTGATCACTGTCCATAATGCTGAGGGTTCACTATCTGTAGATAGGCTTTTTCTATTATCACTGGATGATGTATGGGATGTCTTACAGCTTAGAGATAGCAGTAGGACTCCAACCACTGCCCAGCAATGCTTATTAAGATTCAAGGGGGAAATTATATGCCCAACTCAGCAGTAAGAAACCATTTGCCTTCAAGTTGAATGCAAACGAACACGATATCTGTCTCGAAGTCACCTTTCATTACAGGTATGATCACTTCTTTTAAGGCAAGAGGTGAATAAATCTCTGGTTTGTAATCGATGATTTCTAGCTCATTGACACGGGCGTTGGCCATATCTAATCCTTCTTCCTTAATTGCCTTCTCTAGGAAATCGAAATATTCTTTTTCTTCCTTTAGACTGAATTCAAATTCTTTCAAGAAAATCTTACGATTTGCGTCATTTTCAATGCTTTTTGCCGCATCTCTTTCTTGAGATTTTGTCATGATATGTGAGTAGTACTCTTCATAATCATAATTGGCTAGACTTTGTATTACTGAGGCTGATAATTCGGGGATGCTTTCAAACCCTTTGTTTACATGGTCAGCTTCGTGGTTATGATCGTGGCCTTGGTGTTGGTGATCTGCTTCTGAAGTCTTTTTTTCAGTATTACAAGAAATAACTGCCAAAGAAACTATGGCTACAGCGATGGATCTTAGAATTTTATGCATGTTGGGTTTAGTGGTTTTCTTTTGCCAAACCTAAAACAAATTTCAAAACTCCGAAAGTAAACCCTCTTCAAAAACCATTGAATTTTGCCAGACTGTACATATAACCCTGCGTTTGGCCTTATTGGGGTTCTGTAACTGGCCTCACCCTAGAGGCTATGAGCAAGGTAAGGAGACTAAAAAGCAGCGCTATGCCACCTACCCAACCGTAGTGCAGTAGAAGGCCACTTTCGCTTCGTACCACAATTAGGCCCGCAACAAAAGATGCAACGCCTGAAGAGATTTGTTGAACAGCAGAATTGATGCTCATAAAACTTCCCCTTTGCCGACTTGAAACAGCAGAAGTGATCATGGTCATAGCTGGAATCATACGGCCACCCATGATGATGAAAAAAATTACAGTGACAATCAAAACGAGGTAAATGGGCGTTGGACCCATAGTTGTAATCAAATAAATAGGTACAAGCGACACAACTATAGAAACTGCAAAAACTTTAAAACGACCTATCTTATCAGCCAGTTTTCCGATGAGAGGGGCAGTAAAAATTGTAAATGCACCGCCAAACAAGTAGATATAAGTAAGTTGATCTTCTCTAAAGCCAACATTGGATACCATATAAGGGCTGATAAATGGGATAATGGTAAACTGACCCAACATCAGGCAAATCATAAGCAACAAGGCCAACTGCTGATTCTTATTCTTTCTTACCTGAATAAAAGAATCGAAAAAATGTACACTCCTTTTGCCCTCTGAAAGATGTGATCGCATGGAAGGAATCCATAGCTGAACACCTATGAAAACCAATAAACCCAACACGGCCAATGCAATAAACGGCATATGCCAAGAAAACACCGTAGCAAAATACAGCCCTGCCGGAACCCCCAATACCGAGGCCAATGAGAAGGCAGCCATTACTTTTCCCATTGCTGAAGACCTTCGCTCAAGAGGTATGGCATCACCAATAATGGA
>DAINOB010000043.1:0-12514 GCA_036735585.1 Cytophagales bacterium
AACTAGATTTTTTCGATCCAAAGCATTTCTTAAGGCTAGTAATATTCTATTGATATCTGGCGGCTTGGTGATGAAATCAAACGCACCTTTTTTTGTAGCCTCTACCGCGGTTTCGATAGTGCCATGTGCACTGATCATGATAAATTGTGTTTCTATTTCTGCTTCTATTACTTTCTGAAGCAGCTCCATGCCATCCATTTTAGGCATTTTGATATCACAGAATGCGATATCATACATTTTGTTTTGAAGTTTTTGAAATGCTTCCTCTCCATCGGATGCCTCGTCAATCTGATGCTTTTCCATTTCAAGCAGATCCCTCATCGCACTCCTGATACTTTTTTCATCGTCTATGATGAGAATTTTTGCCATCTCGTTTGTGGTTTTATATCTGTTATCAATGAGCAAAAATAGGTATTCACAATTCAGATAAAATAAAAAAGGCATCCGAGGATGCCTTTTCTTTGGTATGTGGAAGTAGTTTTATTTTGTTGCTACCAACACATCACTGTTGTTTTTGAACTCGTATCGGCTAATGATTTTATCTTTGCTGTAGATGATTTCATATCGGATATCGTTAGAAGGTACCCATACGATAGTTTTACCTTCTTTTTTGCCTTTGAGGTAATTCATTTCTGATATCACTTCTCCGATGTCATTGTAGGCAGTCCATTTGCCTGTTTTTTTACCATTTAGATAATAACCTACCTGCACCACCTTGCCGCTTTCACTATACTGAGTTACCTCATAATGATTGTCGTCAAGAAGTTTGCAAGTACTGTTGTGTAGTGAACTTTTACACTGCACGGCTGAGTTATTGCCTTGGCCTGCACTGATGTGAACCACAGCAGCCAAGAGCACGATTACGAATACTTTCTTCATGACCATTACTGTTTAAATTGTGTGAATTATTTCAGGTCAAAATTACGAAATTATTAACCCAATGTTACGCCAATGTTAAATTTGTGACAACATTTAAATGTAAGTATCTGATAAACAGATATATAAAATTATTTTGTGATTATTTTTTTTAGCAATGGCAACACTCATGCATTTAAAAATAGCGTTTCAAGGCTCATTTAGCGACTCAAATTAGGTCAGGAACTATAAAAAGTAGTCAATGTTAAGCCAATGTTACGTGAATGTTAAGAAAAACACAGGCCTGTAAGCCGGATTCTGTTTCCACCTAAGTGGATGCCCATCATTTATCTAGGCTTGAAGTTGCCCGCAAGCTCCATCGATCTACCCGCAACATCTATCCGAATTTCGGAAGTACAGCGAGCAACTGTACTGCTTGTGGCAGATGTTGCCTATTTGATCTTTCAGCCCGTAAGGTTTGCCATGCGCAAGCTATTGCTAGATTGCCGGTGGTCTCTTACACCCCCTTTTCACCCTTACCACTCTACGATCTTCATCGAAAAGTGGCGGTATATTCTCTGTGGTACTGTCTGTTATTGGCTTTTTTTGCCAATACCCCCGCTTTCACGTGGTACGGTGCTCTTTGCTGTCCGGACTTTCCTCTCTCCCGAAAATCGGAACAGCGATGAGCCGGCCTGTGTCGAGGTAAAGGTAGTCAAATATTATACCTCTATGGTCTCATAAGCTTTCCTAGCAGATTTGAACTCTGGTAGCACCAAAGCCAAATCTCTCCTTTTGAGCATCCTCAAAATATTTTATTTGCTTGTTGAGCGATAATCTTTTGTGTATTTCTGTTCGTAGTACTCCTGCGCCCACGCCATGAATAAATATGAGAAAGGGTCTTTTATATTCTATACCCTTTTGAAGCGCTTGTTCAAACTTGCTGATTTGAATAGCCAACATTTCAGCAGCGTCCAATCGTTGGGGATGCTCCACTAGCTTTTCAATATGTAGATCAATTTCAGGTTCATCTTTACTAGCAACAAGCTGGCTTGAAGTGATCAAGGTTGACTTTGCATATTTAGAAAACGATCCCGAGCCCTTTTCTTCTTTTTTATCAAGCTGTATCCATTTGCCTTTTCCCACAAGCAAGGGAACCTCACTTTCTTCAGCATTTTTTAAAATCTCTATAAGGGATATACTGGTTTCAAAAAGAGGTTTTTCTGAGCCTATACCTCTGTGGAAGTAGAGAAACTTGAGCAGCAGGTGTTGAGAGGTTTTTTTTTCTCTCATATCCCAATGTTTAACAAGACTTTGAATGGATTTACTTTCTAAAAAACCAGCATGGACACCAGAAATTAAGTTTGCTTGCTTTTCATGAACGGTGTAAGCCAAACCAAAGTCCGTATTGTTAACCAGCACTACTTCGTACCATACCTCATTCTCAGCCATCATTGCCAAGTATAAGCCTTTTGATGCAAGTATAGTATTAGTAGGTTTTTGTATAGGCTGATCCTCTTTAGCCAATGGCCGTTGCGCTATCTTGCGATCCATGCCGCTCACTTTCACAAGCTCTCTCGTCAAAACTGGAATGGTAAATCCTTCTTCAATCTCAACTTCTGCCAAATCCTCGCGGATCATTTTGACTACAATTCCTTCTTGTTTGTCATGCAGCAATCTCACTTTGTCTCCTATATGCATAAGTTGATTCGTTCTATTTTTTTTGACTATGAATTAAGTTTATCTTTGTATCAAACCTCAACCAATGACAGGTAAAAATGGCTTCAAAACACTTGCCTGGATCATACTTTTAGCATGCATCCAGTCGTGTATCAAACCTGAAGAATTCGAAAACGTCAAGGTCAAATATACGCCCTCAGTTTCTATTCCTCTTATTAATTCAGACTTAAGAATAGATGAAATTGTAAACGACAGAAAGAACGATGTAAATATATTGGTAGATCAAGATGGCTTTATTACACTTGAATACTTTGATGAGATCCTGTCACAATCAGCAGATGAGAGGGTAAGTATTCCTGACCAATCCCTTAGCTTTCCTTCCTTCAATACCATTGCTCTTCCATCGATCCCTGGTGGTCCAAACACGGGATTTGAATTCGCTGACTCTGGTAATATCTCATTAGCTGTACCTAATAATGCTGGATTTCAAGAGGTCACATTCAAGTCTGGCAATTTGCAGGTAAATCTTTCCAGTTCTATGGCTGTACCTCATTTTGTTACTTTTACTTTACCCGGATTTTTATCAAATGGAGCAGCACTAAGTCATCAGTTTTCAGTGCCTGCAGGCGGGGGAAGTCTTTCACATACATTTCCTCTAAGTGGGGTAGTTGCAGATTTTGAAGAAAATAATCAACGCAACAATTTTAAATACCGTGTATCCATCAGCGGTACGTACAACAGTTCTTTAGGGCTATCTTCTGGAAGTGTTTCAGCTGGTTTGGTAGTATTTGGTTTACCACAATATTCAAACATTAAAGGGTATTTTGGGCAGTTTACCATACCTATAAATAGCAGTGTTGTTGAAATTAACCTATTCGACAATTTCAAAGCAGGTGACCTTGTGGTAACTAATCCTTCTGTAGATTTCTTTGTACGTAATTCATTTGGCTTTCCTGTAGAAGTACTCATCGATCCTTTGAACGTTGTATCCAATGAATTGGGAACCATCAATGTTACGGGTGGTTTTTTTGGCACTCCCTTCCTAATTGCCTACCCACCTTTGAGTAGAATCGGGCAATTTGACACCACACGCATCTTGGTGGATAATCAGAATTCAAATATTGTTTCTGTTTTTTCATCTGCACCTCGAAGAGTTAACTACGGCTTGAGTCTTGGAACCAATGAACCCAACCCCAATGTCACCCAATTTATTACAGATTCTTCTGTCATTAAAGTAGATGCTAAAGTATTGCTGCCTGCCGAGGGACTGATTCGCATTTTTACTATAGCAGATACCTTTGATATAGACATTACAGATTTAGACGAAGACAATATTCAAAGAGCATTCATGAAAATTTATATGGACAATTCTTTTCCATTAGATGTTGATGTTCAGTTGTATTTTCTTGATTCTGGCAATTTGGTATTTGACAGCTTGCTTCCAAACGAGGCCAGAATTATTGCATCAGGAACAATTAACACTGAAGGAAGAGTAATTCAAAGCACTATCGTAAATACAGATGTAGAGGTAGATCGGGCAAGATTCAAGTCACTTAGGCGTGCAAAAAAAGTCTTAGCTCAAGGCAAATTAAAGACTACCAATGCTGGCAACTCAATCATTCGAATTTACACAGACAATCGACTGATTTTGAGATTGGGAATGCAAGCAGATTTATTGTTTGAATAATGATCCACGTGATGAAACAATTCCTAACCTTTGGATTCATGGCCTTTTGCACGCTTGGAGCATTTGCCCAAACAGAAAATTCTCTTTTCTTTCTAGACAATGTGTACCAAAGCTCGCACTACAATGCCGCCCACCTACCCAACTACAGGGTTAGCCTTACGCTTCCTGGTCTTGGTGGAGCCAATGTAGGTGTTGTGAATAATGGATTTAATGTCAACGGTGTCAGCCGTTTTGAAAGAGATACTCTTTTTATTGAGGGAGATAGGTTTGTTTCAAATCTTAAGAAAAACAATCTCATAGCACTTAATTTTGGATATGATTTATTTGCCTTGCGATTTCGTGTGAGACGTACCTTTTTCTCTTTGCATGTGGGTGATCGATTTACCATGCGCTTCAATTACCCAAAAGAGCTTATGCAATTACTCTGGTATGGCAACTCGCAGTATCTGGGTCAAACTTTGACGCTTGATAATTTTGGAGTGTCCTCAACGCTGTACAGAGAATATGCAGCTGGAATAGCACATGAAACTAAGAAATTCAATTTTGGAGGTAGGATAAAATTGCTTCAGGGATTTGCAGCAGTTAATACCTCTACTTCAAAAAGTTCTTTATTTACCTCTACAGGGCTCGATCAAATAGAAGTGAATTCAAATCTCCGAGTCAACACTGCAGGATATGATGAGGATTACTTCAATACTAACACTGAGAATATAATAAGAGAGATCAATACTGATTTTAGCAACAAAGGATTGGCTGTAGATGCTGCTGCAACATACAAGTTTAGCGATAGATTGCATTTTTCTGCGGGGTTTAATAATCTTGGTGCTATTCGTTGGAGCCGATTCACCAAGAACTATGATTTTGGCGGTACAGTGGATTTTAGAGGAGTAGAACTGAATAAACTAATATCCGACAGTGCCGTGAATTTTGAGAATTTCATCGATTCATTGGCGGAAAGGTTTGAGCTCAACGAAAGCACTGGAAACTTCACAACAAGATTGGTGGCAAATTATTTTGTGTCAGCCAAGTATGAGCTAGGGCAATATTCTAGTCTTGGTGCAGCAGTGTTTATGGAATATTTCTATGGTTTAAGGCCTGCCACCACTCTTGCCTTTCATCAAAGTGTAAACCGCTGGTTTGAGGCCGTGCTTACCTGGAGCACACAACACCGGCAATACGATATGTTTGGATTAGCATTGATGGTAAAACCTGGTCCTTTTCAGATTTATATAGCAGGAGATCATTTTGCTGCACTTTTAAATCCAAAGCAAGCCCGATCATTTAATTTCCGATTTGGGATCAATCTTATTTTCGGAAGAATTCGCCAACCAGACCGATTACCAACACCGGATTCACAATGACCAAATATTGTTTTTTAATTGCGGTTGCTTTGTTTTCGAGCGGCTATCTATTTGCACAGAAGTCAGTTAAGGCAAAAGAAAGTGCGTTTTGGCCCAAAAATGCAGGTCCAGAAATAAATAGCCCAAGCCATGAGGTAAATCCATTACTATCTGAGGATGGATGTACCTTATATTTTATGAGGATCAATCATCCAGAAAATCGATTTGGCTCCAACGATTCTCAAGATATATGGATGTCTCAACGAGCCAGTAGCAGGTCCCCATGGTCTACCGCAGTTAGAATGCCTGATGCCCTGAACAGAATCCAGCACAACTCTTTATATTATGTGTCTGCTGATCAGAATACCTTCATCATTGCTGGACGCTATTCTAAAACTAGGCAAAGGCATTTCAAAAGGGGTTTATCATATGTTCAAAGGATTGACTCCACTACTTTTTCGGAACCAACCAAAATGAACATTCCCCGATTTGAACGCCTTAATAAGGGGACATACAGCACTGTTTCTTTTCATCCATCAGGAGAATTTATGACTGCTGGTATCAACAGAAATTTTGATAGTCATCGCCAGAAGATTCATTTCAGCTATAAAAAGCCAAATGGGAAATGGAGAAAGCTTAAAAGAGTACGATATCCTAAGTCAGGGTACTCCAGTGAGGCACCTGTTTGGTCACAAGACAAGAAAAGCATTTACTTTTCTACAAGACTTAACAAAGGGATAGGAAATTTTGATATTTATAGAATTGATGCGCTCAATGATAAATATTCCAAGTGGTCAGAGCCAATATTGTATACAGATACTATAAACACAGTAGCTTGGGACAGCTATCTGTATGCTACCTCTAATGGTGAATTTCAGGCCTATTCTACGGAGCTCAACACGAGAGGTGGGGCAGATATTAACATTAGAAAAGTGTTTGAGAGCAAACCATATCTGGACTATGGAATAACAATCCGTGATTCCAGATCGCAACAACCCTTAGACCCAAAGTATGTACAAAAAATAGCATATTCTTACGATGGGCAAGAGTATACCCAAATTGACTCACAGCTAAATCTTCAAGCATTTAGGATTCCTTTAAAATCGAAAATTCGCTTTATGGCTAGAGTCCCATACTTTAGCAGCGACACCATAATAGTAGATGCTACTGAGTTGGAAGAATACGACACGGGTAGTTTGGCAATACATGTAACACCCGTCCCCTACGTAGACCTTAATATTAAACTGACAACCACCAATCCTTCAAGACCTTTCAAACTTGATAAGCTTAGAAGGATCACTATAAATGGTGTGGCACCCGAAGAACCAAAATATGGGTATGAGACATCATCGGTTTCATTTAAAGTTTTCCATGGTCAAAATCAAAGAATAGATCTGGCAGCTGATGGGTTTAGTAGCCTACCGCTCTTATTGAAATTATCAGATGTAAGTGAATATCAAGTAATTGATACCGTTGTAAAGATGCGGCCTAACGAGATCAAAGTAGTTTTGGCCACCATATCAGGCACCGTTGTAGACAAAAAAACTGGCAAGCCGTTAAACAATAAAAAACCGTATGAAATAGTAGTAAATGATACCACTAGAACAAATGAATCACAGGACACTACCCAAACTGCGAAATACCTAGTAAACCTTGATCCCGGAAGAATCTATACGATAGGGGTAAATAGAAAAGGCTATGCACCTATTTATGAAATACTAGATCTTTCAAAAGAAAAAGGGAATGTAAAGGTGATTAAAGACCTACTAGTAGTGCCTTTAGAGGTTGGTCAAAGCATCAAAATCAATAATATACTTTTTGAAACAGGCAAAGCTTCCTTAAAGCCGAGTTCTTTTCCAGAACTGGATAGACTTGCAGAGTTTCTCAATGATTATGAAATCAAAGCAGAAATAGCAGGCCACACCGATAATGTGGGTAAAGCAGCCAACAATCTTAAGCTCTCAGAAAATAGAGCAAAATCGGTCGCAGAGTATTTGATCAGCAAAGGAGTAGAATCAAATAAAATTACTTTCAAAGGGTACGGTATGACCAAGCCAGTAGCCGATAATAAGACAGCCAAAGGCAAAGCTGAAAATAGGAGAGTAGAGTTTACAGTGTTGGATATAGTCATTGAAGACTAGCCCCCTAGTCCTCAGGGTTTTCCATTTGGTTTGCATCATTCTTTCCATCAGAATCCTTAACAATCTATTCATATTACTTACAAGGTGGCACTTTTGATGGCTATGATTGAAGCATCATAGACGTTTTTTTTAGCCTGAATAATGAACCCCAGAAGTAAAAAAATTGTCATTTTAGTGACTTTGATTAATAAGTTTCCCATGCTACATTTGCGCCACCTAAACAATTATTTAAGACTTCCGATGGCTTTAAAAACAGGAAATCCGAGATTTCAAGCAATTCTGGTTGTATTCCTCCTCAACTTCTCATTACTTTTCTCTAGTGCTATCTCAAATGCACAAGATCAGGCTTCAGCAGGGGATGGTATACCTACAGAAGAGGCTGCGATTGCGTCTGGAAAGGCTCTCTATGAAAACAACTGTACACAGTGTCATGCAATCAATGAAGTTGTAGTTGGACCTGCGTTAAAGAATTCACACGAGCGTTGGAAACTCAACAACCTTGTTAATTTTATTAGGTATCCGCAAAAGTATATTGAAACCTCAGGTGATAAGTACGCACAGGGATTATATGCTCAGTATAAGCAGTACATGCCCAATCATGATTTTCTCTCTGAAGCCGAAGTTCTTACAATCGTTGGTTTCATAAAAGCTGAAAGTAATAAAGCACCAGAAGTAGCTGTAGCTGATAATGGTGCTGTTGGAACTTCTCAAGCAGGTAGTTCTGGATCCGGAGTTTCAGAAGAATTGATTACCCTTGTTTTTGGAGTACTTATTTTTATTCTACTTATTTTCCTAGTCATACTTGTGCTACTTATCAATGTGCTCAAAAAATTCATTGATAAAAAAGAAGGAATTAGTGAGGAGGACAAAGAGTATGTAGATCAAAGAATAGATTTAGCTGCTTTTTTCAAAAGCTCTTTCTTTAAAACAGCAGTCACTGTGATAGCATTACTATTCATAGGTAAAGTAGCTTTTGATAGTGTGATCAATATTGGTATACAGCAAGGGTATGCACCTAAACAACCTATTGCCTTTTCTCACAAACTACATGCTGGCAATTATGAAATAGATTGTAACTATTGCCACACAGGAGCTAAGAAGGGTAAGAGTGCTGTAATTCCATCAGCTAATGTGTGTATGAATTGCCACAACGCTATCAAGCCAGAATCGCCTGAAATCCAGAAAATCTATACTGCCCTCGAAAAGGAGAGACCAATTGAGTGGGTGAGAGTACATAATCTTCCAGATCACGCCTACTTTAACCATGCTCAGCACGTAACCGTTGGCGGATTAGAGTGTCAAAATTGTCATGGTCCAATTCAAGAAATGGAAGTAGTTCAACAGTATTCCCCACTTACCATGGGATGGTGTATCAATTGTCACAGAGAAACAGCAGTTAACGCTGAAAACAATGCTTACTACGATAAGCTAGTGACTTTACACAAATCTGTTTCTAAAGAACCAATGAAGGTTAAGGACATTGGAGGCTTAGAATGTGCCAAATGTCATTATTAATTTAAAGTTCCAATTTTTAGATACTTATCAGAGACATAATTTAACATGGAGCCAAACAAAGCCAAAACATATTGGAAAGGACTGGAAGAACTGAGCAATGACACAAATTTTGTCAAGAATGCTTCTAGTGAATTTCCTGAATACTTACCTATCAACAAGAATGCACAGAATGAAGGGGACACTGAAAACTACCTAACCCACAGAAGAGATTTTCTTAAAATGTTGGGTTTTGGGGTAGCTGCCGTTTCCTTAGCAGCATGCGAGACTCCAGTTAAAAAGGCCATTCCTTATCTCAACAAGCCCGAGGATATAGACCCAAGTATCCCGAATTACTATGCATCTACCTACACTCACAACGGAGAATATGCAAGTGTTCTTGTCAAAACTAAAGATGGTCGCCCAGTAAAGATAGAGGCTAATACACTAGCATCATTTTCAGGTGGATCAACTCCAAGAGTTCAAGCTTCTGTTTTAGGCTTGTATGACAATGAGAGACTCGCAGGTCCAACGGTTAATGGCAAATCATCCACATGGTCAGAAGTTGATGGACAGATCATTAACAAATTAACAGAGTTAGCTGCCGCTAATTCTGAGATTAAAATCGTGACTTCCACTTGTATCAGTCCAAGTATTAAAAAATCAATAGGTACTTTCATTGAAAAGTATCCTAACGCAAGTGTTATAACCTTTGATGCCGATTCTGATTCAGGAGCCTTAGATGCCAATCTAGCAATGTTTGGAGTTAGAGCTTTGCCTACGCTTGATTTCTCGACCTGTAAAACCATTGTTTCTATAGGTTCTGATTTCTTGGGTACTTTGAAGAACCACAGCATTTACTCAAAGCAGTTCGTCCAGACAAGAAAACTCAACAAGGACAAGAAATCAATGTCCAGACTATATAGTTTTGAGTCCAATCTTTCTCTTACTGGAGCCAATGCTGATGTTCGCACCCCAATTAAGCCATCAGATGAAGGACAATTGGTCTTAGGACTTTATAATGCTGTAGCTAAAGCAACTGGAAACCCTACTTTGTCAAGCGCTGGAGCCAGTTTTAAAAATTTGGAAGAAGCTGCAAAAGATTTAGTTAGATCAAGAGGGGAATCCTTGGTTTTATCTGGATCCAATGACACAAATATTCAGATCATAGTAAACCACATCAATAAGATGTTGGATAACTATGGCAAGACCTTAGATATCACCAAGCCTCTCTATACAAGTCAGGGAAGTGATGCAGACTTTTCACAATTCGTAAGCGACTTAGCTTCAGGAAAAGTGCAAGGAGTAATCTTCATGGGGGTTAATCCTGTGTACAATTCTCCATTTTCTGCTGAAATCCAGAAAGGACTAGGCAAAGCGAAATTATCCGTTTCTCTTTCTGATAGAATAGATGAAACTTCTGCTCTGGTTCAATATGTTTGCCCTGATAATCATTTCCTTGAATCATGGGGGGATGCTGAACCAGCTGCTGGATATGCATCACTTCTTCAGCCTGTTATTCAAAAGATATTTAAAACCAGACAAGCGATAGAAAGCTTTCTCAGTTGGTCAGGGGACAATACAACTTCTTACGATTTTGTAAGGAATGTTTGGCGCGACAATTATTACAGCAAGCAGTCCAATTTCCTTACCTTCAATGAGTTTTGGAATAATGTTTTACACGATGGGGTATTTACTTATGCTGCATCTACAGCGCCTATAGTTGAGTCAAGTGTTGATTTGGGCAGTATTGCAAGCTCGGTTGCAGCATCATACAAAAGCAGCAGTACCTATGAGTATCAATTGTATAAGAAAGTTGCCATTGGAGATGGATCAATGGCGAATAATCCTTGGCTTCAAGAAATGCCCGATCCAATTTCTAAAGCCTGTTGGGACAATTACGCTGCAATTGCAAAGGCTACAGCTACAGAGCTTGGTGTTAAGGATGGGGATATTGTTAAAATAGACACACCTTCAGGATCTTTAGAATTACCAGTTTTGGTTCAGCCTGGTCAAGCCAAGGGTGTAGTATCCATTGCACTCGGTTATGGAAGGACTGCCGTTGGGAAGTGCGGAAATGGAATAGGTAAGAATGCCTTTCCTTGGGCAAGATTTGAGAAATCAGGCACTCTTGCTTATTATGGAACTATAAAGGGAATATCAAATACTGGAGCACAATCAGCACTGGCACAAACCCAAACTCATCACACAATCATGGGTAGAGCAGTGGTGCAAGAATCTACCTTATCTGATTACGTTAAAGATCCAAAGGCAGGAAGATACTTCCCTAAAGTGGCAACTTATGAAGGAGCCAAGAAGCCAATGGAAATAAGTTTATGGTCTGAATACAGCCGCAACAACCACAGTTGGGGAATGGCCATCGACTTAAATTCATGTTTAGGCTGTGGAGCATGTACCATTGCCTGCCAGGCCGAAAACAATGTGCCTGTTGTTGGAAAACAGGAAGTCATCAACAGACGCGAAATGCACTGGATCAGGATCGATAGATATTACAGTTCTGATGCAGATAGGCACGATTTTAAAGGCTTGGAAGAAGCTGCTGAGAATCCTGAGGTTGTTTTTCAGCCAATGATGTGTCAGCATTGCAATCATGCACCCTGCGAAACTGTGTGCCCTGTGCTAGCCACTACCCATAGCGGAGAAGGCCTAAATCAAATGACATACAACAGATGTATAGGAACACGCTACTGCGCCAACAACTGTCCATATAAAGTAAGAAGATTCAACTGGTTCAAATACCACAACAACGTTCAATTTGCAGATGTGAATCTGGCCATGAACAATGATTTAGGCAAAATGGTGTTGAATCCTGATGTTACCGTTAGATCAAGAGGGGTAATGGAAAAGTGTACATTCTGTGTTCAAAGAATACAAGAAGGTAAGCTCACTGCCAAGAAAGAGAAAAGAAGACCTGTAGACGGAGAAATTAACACGGCTTGTGCACAGGCATGCTCTACAGGGGCAATTGTTTTTGGTGATATGAATGACCCAGAATCAAAGATTGCAAAGATCCTTCAGCTAGAGTATTATGAAGATGGAACCAAAAAGCCAACTGAGGATCGAGCTTTTCATGTATTGGAGGAAATCAACGTTCAGCCGAACATTGCCTATCTCACTAAAATTAGAAACAAAATAGTTTAATAGTACCTAATAGATACAACTATGCAAGTTACTTCATCCGTCAGGCCTCCCTTAGTTACAGGTGGCAAAACTGCCCACGATGTTACCAATGATATTTGCAGGCAAATTGAAGGTAAGCCTTCAAAGCTCTGGTTTTTTGCAATGTCTATATCCCTTGC
>DAINOB010000044.1:0-1473 GCA_036735585.1 Cytophagales bacterium
ACATCAATTTCGTGATGATGGAAGATACCATTAGAAAGCTGGATCACTTCATCTCCGACATTGTAGATTATGCAAGAAATAGAAGAACTGAGCAGACCTTTCAAACCATTGATATTCAAGCCCTTATTCAAGTAGCGATCGACCACTACAACTTTTTACCCCAAAAGAATAAAATCGATATTCAAGTGGTTTACGAGGGCAAAGAGAATCTTTTGATCAGTGATAAGATGCGACTTAACATGGTTCTGTCGTCTATCTTGTCCAATGCTTTTCGTTTTTATGATCCAGAAAAGAAGAAACCCTACATCAATATCCTAGTAAAGATTGACGCTAAATGGATGGAACTAGGTATTCAAGACAATGGAGTAGGAATAGAAGAAAGCCATTTGCCTCGCATTTTTGAGATGTTTTATCGTGGATCCCTGCGATCAAAAGGGTCAGGTCTCGGTTTGTTTATCGCAAAAGAAACAGTACAAAGTATGGGAGGGGAAATCTCTTTGATATCTGAATTTGGAGTATCAACAACGGTTTCAATTAAACTACCCAATCAAGTCAATGCCAAAGGGCAATCTCGAAGGAGCAATAAAAACCAAGAAACCCCTATCGTACCCTGATGTATAACAATCCAAGAAAATGGTGGTTTTAGCCTCATGAACTCATTAAGGCCACACGCTATAGTGATTGGAGCCGGGATTGCAGGACTGGCATCCGCAGTACGCTTGGCAGTAAAAGGATACAGTGTTTCTGTTTTTGAAACCAACGCCTATCCCGGAGGAAAACTCACAGCTTTTGAGCAAGAAGGTTTTCGATTTGATGCTGGTCCTTCCCTTTTTACCATGCCTCATTTTGTGGAGGAGCTTTTTACTATATCTGGCAGAAAAACAAAGGACTACTTTCGGTACCGAAGACTTACTGAGCTATGCCACTATTTCTATGAAGATGGGTCAGAGATACATGCAGCTTCTGATAGGAGAGCTTTTGCAAAACAGCTTGCAGATCACTTTGGCGAAGAGGAAGAGGTTGTTTTTCACTATTTGAAAAAGCAAGAAAGGGCATATGAAATTACAGAACCACTTTTTATTCGCAGCTCATTGCACTTGCTTAAAAGCTACCTCAACGTTAAAACCCTGAAAGGCATTTTCGCTGCTCCCAGCCTCGGGATATTTAGTTCTATGCATGAGGTAAATAGCAATACTTTTAAAGATCCAAGAACTGTTCAATTGTTTAATAGATTTGCAACCTACAATGGCTCTGATCCCTATCAGGCACCAGGCTTGATGAATGTAATTCCACATTTAGAACACGGAGTTGGAGCCTTTATTCCGGAAGGAGGAATGCACTCTATAACTCTGAGTATTTACCAATTGGCCAAGGACTTAGGAGTGCAATTCTATTTCAATACTTCAGCAGATAAAATTCTTCATACTAAGGGAAAAGTTACAGGTGTTCAAGTAAATGAAACTGCAATTCAGG